>WFOJ01000054.1 GCA_015488125.1 Mariprofundaceae bacterium | reverse complement strand
GCCGGTGAATACGGTATTGAAATAGATCCGCGTGAATGCGGTGAGCATACTGTACGTGTACTGCGCGAATGCGGCTTTAATCGCATGAGTATGGGCGTGCAGGATTTCAACCCGGCCGTGCAAAAAGCCGTCAACCGCATTCAGAGTAAGGAAGAAACCCTGCGTGTACTCAATGACGCACGACAGCAGGGCTTTACCTCCATCAATATTGATCTGATGTATGGCTTGCCGCTGCAAACTGTTGATTCATTCGCGCAAACGCTGGAAACGATTATTGAATTCAATCCTGATCGCATTGCCCTGTTCAATTACGCCCACTTGCCGCGCATGTTTATGCCACAGCGACGCATTGATGAGGCGCAGATTCCCGCTCCGCAGGAGAAACTGAACATCCTCGAACGCTCCATTCAGATGTTGCTGGATGCCGGTTATGTATTCATTGGCATGGATCATTTCGCCCGCCCGGATGATGAAATGGCCGTCGCACAGCGCGAAGGCAAGCTTTACCGCAACTTCCAGGGCTATTCGACGCATGCCGATTGCGATTTAATCGGCCTGGGGCTGACCTCGATTGGCTATGTCGGTGGCAGCTTCTTCCAGAATGCCAAGGCGATGGATGATTATGCGGCAGCCATTGAAGACGGACGTTTCAGCGTCTTCCGTGGTTATCAGCTCAATGCTGAAGATCATTTGCGACGCCACGTGATCATGCGCCTGATGTGTGATTTTGCGCTGGATTATCGCAGCTTTGAACAACAATTTGATATTGATTTCAAAACGCATTTTGCCGATGCGCTGGACGATCTGGCAGCCATGCAGGAAGATCGGCTGGTGCGCCTGCACGATGATGGCATGGAAGTGCTGACAGCAGGACGGTTGCTGATTCGCAATATCGCCATGGTATTCGATGAATACCTGAGAAAGAAAAACCCGGACATCAAATTTTCGAAGGTGATCTGAGTTGAAGGAGATGAATGATGAAACACAGTCTTGCCTGTAACTTGAGACGCTGCGACATCTGGGTTCGCGCCCTTTATATGGTGGTGGCTGCGGTATGCTTTATCGTCGCCAGAGTCGTCATGTTTCTGATTGCGCTGCTGCAATGGGGGATTGTCCTGTTCAGTCGCGAAGTGAATCTGCCATTGCAACAATTTGGCCAGAGTCTGAGCACGTATCTGTATCAGATCAGTCGTTTTTTAACCTTTAATACCGAGCGTCGCCCCTTTCCTTTTTCTGACTGGCCGGAAGGCGCACCCTCCGAAGAAGAAGAACCGGAAAACGAGTGCTGCCAGCACTGCTGCTGTGGTCAGGATCAGGGTACTGCAACGGCGGCAGACCATGCCAGGGCTGCTGCCGATCGCGCAACAACCGTGGATGCAGAGATCGTGACGACCACCACCGCAGAAGAACAAACGGCTGCTGATCAGAACAAAGCTGCGGATGCAGTCGTAGAGGACGCTGACAAATCCCCTGCATCGACAGGGCAGGTGACAACACCGTCGGCAGAAACCACGGCCAGCAACTCGACAACAAGCAACAAAGAGGACAAGCCAGCATCGTGAATATTGAACATTCCACAGCAGATTTTCAGCAAGCCAGCAAGCTGTTGCCCGGCGGAGTGAACTCGCCTGTGCGCGCTTTCAAGTTCGTCGGCGGTACGCCGCGCTTCATTGCCTCCGCTCAGGGCGCATACATGACGGATGTTGATGGTCAGCGTTATATCGACTATGTTGGCTCATGGGGACCGATGATTCTGGGCCATGCCCATCCGGCAGTGATTGCCGGCATCAGCGAAACAGCAGCCCACGGCGTATCCTTTGGCGCACCCTGCGAACTGGAAATCCAGTTGGCTGAACTGGTGGTGGATATGGTGCCATCCATTGAGGTGGTGCGCTTTGTCAACTCCGGCACTGAAGCGACGATGAGCGCCCTGCGGCTGGCACGAGGCTTTACCGGGCGCGACAAGATTCTGAAATTTGAAGGTGGTTATCACGGTCATGCCGACGGCTTGCTGGTCAAGGCTGGCTCTGGTGCGGCCACCTTCGGCGTACCGGATTCAGCCGGTGTACCTGCCGACTATGCCAAACTGACGCTGACTTGCCCGCTCAACGATATTGAAGCCGTGCGTCGCCAGTTTGCGGAAAACAGCGGCGAAATTGCCTGTATTATCGTCGAGCCAGTACCTGGCAATACCGGTGTTATGGATCTGTATTCCAACGGCTTTCTCGCCGAACTGCGCCAGTTGTGCGACCAGGAAGGCGCCCTGCTGATTTTTGATGAAGTCATGTGTGGTTTTCGTGTGGCTCCCGGTGGTGCGCAGGAGCGCTTTGGCATCATGCCGGATCTGACCTGCCTGGGCAAGATTATCGGTGGCGGACTGCCGGTTGGTGCTTATGGTGGCAAGGAAGAAATCATGCGCCAGATTGCGCCGGATGGCCCGGTTTATCAGGCGGGCACGCTTTCCGGCAACCCATTGGCCATGCGAGCAGGCATTGAAACCCTGTCGCGGCTACGTGATCCTGAGATTTATCAGCAACTGGAGGCAAAGAGCGCCCGTTTGTTTGATGGCCTGCTGGCAGGCTGCAAGGAAGCAGGTGTGGCTGCATGTGGCAATCGTTTTGGTTCCATGTTCACCGTCTTTTTCACCGATCAACCATCGGTGCATTGTTTTAACGATGTCTGCGCCTGTGATCTGGCATTCTTTGGTCGCTTCTTCAATGCCATGCTGGATGAAGGCGTGTATCTGGCACCCAGCCAGTTCGAGGCAGCGTTTGTCTCAGCCGCCCATAGTGATGCTGATATTGATGCTACACTGGAAGCTGCGGCTCGCGCCCTGGCGGTTGCCCGGTGACAGAAAACAGAGGGCAGAGAACAGAGGATGCAACAGCATTGTTGGCGGCCATTCGTTTCAATACGGATGGCCTGATCCCGGCTATCAGCCAGGATGCGAACACTGGCGAAGTGCTGATGATGGCCTGGATGAACCGCCAGGCCGTTGAAGATACCCTGAGAACCGGCTATGCCCATTATTATAGCCGTTCGCGTCAGCGACAATGGAAAAAAGGTGAAAGCAGCGGTCATGTGCAGCAAGTGCGCAGCATCCATCTGGATTGCGATGGCGATACCCTGTTGCTGAAAATCGAACAAACGGGAGCCGCCTGCCACACCATGCGCCGTTCGTGCTTTTATCGTCAGTGGCGGAATGATGGCTGGCAGGTCACGGAGGAACCACTGCATGCAGCATGATATTCTGCGTCGGCTCACGGAGGTGATTGAATCGCGCAAGACGCAGGATGCGGCGCAATCCTATGTTGCCTCGCTGTTGGCCAAAGGTGAAGACAAAATCCTCGAAAAAGTGGGTGAAGAAGCGGTGGAGACCATTCTCGCCAGCAAAACCGGCGACAAAAGCAAGATTATTTATGAGACCGCTGACCTGTGGTTTCACAGCATGGTCATGCTGGCCTATCATGATTTACAGGCAGCGGATGTGCTGGATGAACTGGCACGTCGTTTCGGTGTCTCCGGCCATGATGAAAAAGCAGCGCGTAGCAAGGAGTAGCAGGTGGCGCATGGTTCATTGAAGGCTGTCATGACGGCAGTCGTTGGCAATGCTACGGTCACCACAGCCAAGTTTATTGGCTTTGCGGTATCCGGCTCCAGCGCCTTGTTGGCGGAGGCGGTGCATTCACTGGCCGATACGCTGAATCAGTCGCTGTTGTGGCTGGGTATTGTGCGTTCATCGCGGCGTGCTGACCCGGAACATCAGCTCGGCTATGGTCAGGAGCGTTATTTCTGGAACCTAGTCTCGGCGATTACGATTTTCTTTATCGGCTGCGCCTATACTGTTGCGCATGCCATCGATCAGATGCGGCATGGCGAGGGGCCGGAAATCAGTTTCGTCGCCTTTGCCATTATTGGCATTGCCTTTGTCGTCGAAGGTTATTCGTTCTCGGTAGCGCTGATTGAATTTCGCCGTCAGAGCAAGGCGGCGGGACGCAGTCTCCGTCAGTATTTTTCCGAAACCCGTGACCCCAGCACGCTGGCTGTACTGGTCGAAGATTCGGCAGCGATGCTGGGACTGACGCTGGCGCTGATCGGCATGCTACTCTCCGCCTGGACCGGCCTGGCGATGTTTGACGGCATTGCGGCCATTCTGATCGGCCTGCTAATGGGGGCGCTGGCCATGTTTCTGGCCGCCAGCAATCGTAAATACCTGCTGAATCATGCGGATGAAGTCCTGAACACCAAGGCGCTGCGCTGCTGGAACACGATGCCAACGGTGCAAAATGTACATCATGTGCGCAGCGTGGTATTATCCCCGGAAAAAAGCCTGCTGGTGGCTGAAGTCGAACTGCGTGAAGAAGCCATTTTCGCCGACATGAGCGAGGCAGAGATCCGTCACGCCATTCGCTTTATGAACCGTCTGGATGGCATTCGCCGTGAACTGGAGCAGGCTGCTCGCCCGACGGAACCTGCATGCAATAATGATGATCTGATTTATATTGAATTTGTATTGCCTGCGGGCAAACAGGAGTCCACTACATGACATCAACCATAAAAGCAACGCTTGTGGGTCTTGCCTGCTGGCTGTGCATGGCAAGCGCCAGCGCCGGAGAATTGGAAATCACGCATGCCACCGTGCGCCTGGTACCGCCTGTGGCCTCGGCGACAGCGGCTTATGCCACTTTGAGCAACCGCAGCGCACAGGCCCTTGAAATTCGTCAGGTCACCGTCAACCCGGCGATTGCCGACTCGGCAGCTATCCACGATATGCAAATGCATGATGGCATGATGAGCATGAAGGCACTGGCAGTGCTGAACATTCCGGCAGGTGATCAGGTTCAGCTGCAACCCGGCGGCAAGCATATTATGCTGGAAGGGCTTAAGCATCCCCTGAAGGCAGGCCAAACGATTGAACTGACGCTGATATTTAATGACGGTAGCAGGCAATCGTTCACTGCCGTGGTCACGGATATGCGTCATCAAGCCCACCATCACCATTGACCGCAGCAGCCGTTGCCGTCACCGGCGGCATTGGTGCAGGAAAATCCACCGTCTGCCGGATGTTTGTCGCACAGGGCATTCCGGTTCTCGACCTTGATCGCGTCGGCCATCAGCTACTGACTGAAGATCAGTCACTGCAAGCGCAAATCATCAACGCCTATGGCAAGGCTGTTACTGATCAAGAGGGGCGCATTCATCGCCCTTCGCTGGCAGCGCTGGTGTTTCAGGATGCCGGAGCGCTGGCGCACCTGAACAGCCTGATGCATCCGCGCATTCGCCAGCGGGAATTGCAATGGCGCCACCAGCAGATCACGCCTTTTGTCATCATCGAAGCCTCCGTATTGATTGAATCCGGCCAGCATCAACGCATGGATGCCGTCATCGCTGTTCTGGCGCCGCTGGCACAGCGCAAACAACGAACCCTGCGCCGTCACGACTACGATGAAAGCCGCTTCGCCGCTATTGTAGCGCGCCAGTGCAACGATGAGCAACGCCGTCAGTACGCAGATTACATCCTCGAAAACAACAGCACCCTGCAAGCCCTTCAGACAGCCCAACACATTCTCTACAACAAACTTTGCGCTACCTTTTCCTGACCGTGAGTAAACTTTAGCGTTTTCTCTCCATAAGACGTATAGGTCTTATGGGACTTATAGGACGTTCCAACGCAAAAAGCCCCCCGACCGTGAGGTTGGGGGGCTTTGGTGTTTAATTTCTGGCATCGACCTACTCTCCCACAGGGAACCCTGCAGTACCATCGGCGCTGGAGCACTTCGCTTCTGAGTTCGGAATGGGATCAGGCGTGACTTCTCCGCTATGGACACCAGAAAATCAGACGACAGATGAAAGAAGACAGATGACAGTGTACAGAAAAACGAAAAACCCCTGTCTTCCGTCCTCTGCCTTCTGTCCTCCGATATCAATGCCTTAACGTTGCATGGTCAAGCCGCACGGGTTATTAGTACTGGTCAGCTCCATGTGTTGCCACACTTCCACACCCAGCCTATCAACGTGGTAGTCTCCCACGACCCTTCAGGGAGCTTAT
>WFOJ01000053.1 GCA_015488125.1 Mariprofundaceae bacterium | reverse complement strand
TCGCTGATGGTGGCCACGGCCATACCATTGGCATCGGTGTACAGATCCAGCGTCTGCAAACCATTCTGCGTAAACTGCGCCGAATAGGCCGCTGGTATGGTGAATTGCAGCGGACTGTTAACCAGCGGCGTGCCGTTGCCATCCACCAGTTGCGCGGTAATGTCCACTATGCCGCCAGTCATGGCGCCGGGCAGGCTGCTGCTAGCTGTCAGCAATGCCTGAAAAACCACATCCACCGTCACCGTCGCCGGTGCTGAGCTGCTGTACGGATCAGAAGCATAGAAATCGAAGCTGGCATAGGGCTGCCCTGTCTGCCCGGCAGCAGGCACAAAGACCACGCGGCCATAAGTATCTGTCACCTGGGTATAAGGATTCACGATGGCTGCGCCCTGCGTGTAGCCATCCACCGTCTGATACAGCATACCAGCAGCCGGAGGCGCAACCACGGTGAAAGTCAGCGGATTATTGTCCGGATCATAACCGGTGAGCTGAATGCTGGCGTAGCTATCCTGATTAATTGTGTAGTGATTGTTGACCGCCACAGCATTGGTTCCGGCCAGTGCCTGAATCTCAGTGGCCGACAGGGCGCGGTTATAGAACCTGAGCTCATCCATATCACCGTTGAACGCATCCAAGCCATTATCGCTCATGCCAACTTGCAACACCGCACTGGTAAAGGCTACCATATTCCCTGTGGAAGCAACCTGCGTATCAACAACGCCATCCACGTAAATGGTATAGTTTGCGCCATCATCGGTAACGGCCACATGATGCCAGCTACCGTCACTCCAGGTGGTATTGGTTCCTGTCAGGTCAGGCGTCACACCGCTGCCGTAATACCACAGCTGACTGCCAATACCCGTACCCGTTTGGATCAGCGCGTAATACTGGCCTGAGGAACCTGCCGGACCCACGCCAAACAGACGTGGTGAAAAGTTACCATTGCCATTAACTTTCACCCATGCCGCCATGGTTACCGCATTCACCGATAATTCAGGTCCTACCACCGCACGCATGCTGCTGGTCGCACCATCAAAGCGGTAAGCCGCGTTGGCAGTACCATTGCGATCTGCCACCAGCGTAGCATTGCTAATAGTCAAGTGATTGGCATTGGCCGTCTGATCGTTGGCATTGCCATCGAAGGGATAATAAGCAATCAACCCTGCTGTTGGCATACCAACCCCCGCCACCGGCACACGATTGCCATGGCTAAGCGGATCCAGCGGATTGGTGCCTGCAGCCACTTCTGCGCCATCGTTAATGCCATCGCCATCGGTATCGGCAAGCATCGGATCGGTACCATAGGTGCTGTATTCGTCAATGATACCAATCAGGCCATCTCCATCCGGATCACTGTTTTCATCATTTAGACGAATATCATCCAGGTATGCACCAGCAGCCGTTATAGAAGCATCCGAAGTAAACAGGTAGCGCAACTGCACTTGCTGCCCGACGAATGCACTCAGGTCAAATGCCACCAGTTGGTAGCCTTGCGTTACTCCCCAGCCTGGCGCGCTGCCATGCGTGAATTGGGTAGCGTCATATGGTGTGATGTAAGGATCAAGGCGCGTCCAAGTGCCCGTCAACGGATCAAATTTCTCCAGGTTGGTGGCATCAAAGCCAGTTTCCGTCGAAGACCACAAATAGAATGACAGCGTTGGTCGGTTCATGCCATAGGTATCAATCAACGGTAAATACAGGGCATCGAAAGCATTATTGGGATAATTAGTTGCCAGATTGGTTGCCCACAACTGCGCGCCGCTATGTGCGGCTACCGGGCCACTGCTGGCTGTGCCGTGTTGCCACAAACTACCGTCCGTCCACAAACCACCACCATAAGCATCTTCAAAATCAAGCCACGCGCCATTGCCGACAGGTGTTCCAGTAGGCAGGCTGAAAGCACTTAAAGGATTGCTACCAGCATTGATTTCCTGCAAGTCCGTGAAGCCATCCCGATCGGTATCCGGATCAAAAGCATTGGTGCCATTGGCAAATTCATCGGCATTGTTCAAACCATCACCATCGGCATCAGCGTAAGGATCAAGAAAAATCGGCGTTGTCGTCACCATGGTACTCAGCGCACTGTAGGCATCCACCGGCACATTCTCTGCATAGGCATCCGTTACTGCGATGCTTGCCAGCCCGTAAGCATCGGTCACAGCGCTGGCTGCACTAAGCACGGCATTGGGCGATGGTGTACTGAAGAACACGGTCACACCTGCTTGCGGCGTACCCTGTCCGTCACTCACCACGGCATCTACTTGAATGGCACTGTAACCATCCGACAAAACTGCATAAGGATTATGCGTCAGCGTCATGGTGGTGATGCCTGCCGGTATGCCGCCATACAGCGGTCCGGTGACCAGCTGCACAATAGCAGCACGACTGGCGCCAGCAGTGATGGTATGTGTTTGCGCGTAAACGTATTGATCCGTCAGCGTACCGTACACATCCACATAACCCGTTGCCCAGTTGGCCGGCCAACTTTGATTACTCCATCGTCCGCCAGTGATCAGCAGGTGATAGTCGCCTGGGACAACATTGATCGTAAAGCTGCCATCTGCATTGCTGGCCGTGGAGATGCTGTTCTGCGTTGTCGCAGACTCCACAGCAAGATCAACCGCTGTTGCCGGATTACCATAGGCATCATGAATAAAGCCCGTAATCGTCCCCCCCACAGGCAACAGAATATCCAGTACGCGCACATCGTTTTGCGCAAAGCTGTGAACCATGCCCGGGAAGTTCATACTGACCTGACCATAGGTATCGACATAACCTCCGGCTGAGGAGTTAGCCAGGGGCAGTCGTGTTGAACCCATCTGGATGAATCCATTTACCATCATGGCCAGCGCTGATGGTGCGACGTTGATGCTGTAATAGCCACGATCGTCCGTCTCCACGCTGAAATTGTTATGTTGCGCGTCAAACATATTAATGCCAGCCCTGGCTACCGCGCCATAGGCATCGACGACCACACCGCTAAGTGTAGCTCCGCGTACCAGTCGCATATCCGCTATCTGACTGGCGCCAGTCAACACGAAAGCCCGCGTGTAAGGATCGTTGGCCGCAAGCACCACATCCCCTGTTACCAGGGTTGAGGCGTAGCCACCAATATCACCGGATGGCAGGGCGATCATACGGAATGTTGCCAAATCCCACATATTGTGCGACACCCGCAGCATATAATATTCGCCGGCCCGTGAATTCGGCAGATTGATAGTGTACTGACCATAGGCATCCGTCTGAACGCTGTATTCGGTGGGTTGGAATGATGCTCCAGCACTATAGCCATCTGCCTGCACATTGGCATAAGCCACAGCATTGCCGTAATGATCCCGCACTACACCCGAGATCTGCGTACCCGCTTGCAGACGGGCATTGATCGTTAGAGGAGGTGTCAATACAGCAGCCTGATTAACCGATGGCACAACCACAGCGCCACTGGTGGCCGTGAAATAGCCACCAGCAGAACCGGCCGTCAACGCCACTTCCTGACCATAAGCATCAAGCAGACGAGCATCGGCATAAAGGTAATAGTTGCCAGGCCGCACACCCGTTGCGAACTGACCATAGGCATCAGTCTGCGTCTGGAAGCCATCACCTTGAATGCCACCGCTGCTGACGGGAGAATAGCGTACCAGCGTCCCGGCAGGCACGGGGATGCCGTTTGCATCCAACACCTGGCCGGAAAAGCGTTGTCCGGCATCCAATGTCAGTATCACATGAGCATTCACATAAGGATCAATACCCATTGGCAGGCCGCTGATGTCGATATTGGAGCCGTTGGCCAGAGGTTGTACCATATAACCACTGGCATAAGCTTGCGTGCCGGTATCCGCAGCCAGATAGTAGTAGCGGCCAGTCAATGCCTTCACCGCTTGACCATAGGCATCGGTTACCCCGATCTGAGTATAAAGATTGGTGTAGGCATCTACCGCCCAGACAGTCACGCCACTGATCGGATTGGCATAAACATCCTGTACCTGTACGGTTAACACGGAGCTTCCGGCAGTATTGACGGTCACATTCACTGGCAACAGATCAACCAATCCATAGGAGTCCGTCACCCGCACGGTAAAGGCATCCGCGCCCACATAAGCCGCATTCGGTGCGTATTGCACCAGTCCATAGGCATCCACCGTCACCACACCGTTGGCGGGCAGGGCATACAAATCAAAACTGGCCGTATCGCCCACATCGGCATCCGTCACGCCCAGCGTGAAGTTGGCATAGCCATCCTGCACCACATTCAACGTATAAGCTGCTCCCGGCGTGGTATAATGATCCACCGGCGCGATGATGATCGGCGGATTGGCCGGTGAGCCTGTGACATTGATGAATACCGTCTGTCCAAGGATGGATGATGGTAAACCATAAGCATCCACCACATTGAAGGTCAGCTGCTGTGTGCCAACAGCCGTCGCGCCGTAGTAATCAATCCCCGCACCTGTGACTGCGGCATAGCCATCGGTTGGCGGCGTGAGCATATTCACTGTCCAGGTATCGCCATCCACATCGAAGGCCGTGACCGGGATAAAGGTGTGCCATCCGATTTGATTGCTCACCGTGTACAGATCCGCTGGCGAGGTAATCACCGGTGGATCATTCACCGGCGTAATGCTCACATTCACATGCAGCAAGGCGAATGCGCCATAAGGGTCGCGCACCCGCACGATGAAGGCATCCGTGCCATTATAGTTCAGATTGCCAATATAGCTGATTGCGCCGGTGTAGGCATCCACTGCCACTGTGCCATTGGCAGCAGCGGCATAGACATCCCAGGTCAGCGGATCGCCATTAGCATCCGTGGCCGTTGGTGTGATGAAGGCGTAGGTATCCTCTGCTACGGTCAGCGCATAAGGGTCGGCAGGCGCGGTGATGACAGGGGCCGCATTCTGATAATTAACGGTAACGCTTGCCGAGGCGAAGCCTGTGTTGCCGTAAGCATCAGTGGCGGAAAAACCAACAATTGTTGTGCCAACCGGAAACTGCGCAGGCGCATTGTAGGGCGAAGCAGTCAACACACCGCTGACCAGATCGTTAGCCGTTGCACCGTTCAAAAACGCCTGGATATAGGGATCGCTAGCTGGCAGACCATAGGCATCCTGCGTTAGCAGGACGATATTGGCCGGAGAAGCGACGGTCGGCGGCGTGGTGTCTTGCACGGTAATATTTTGAATGCCGGTGGCGGTGTTGCCGTAGCCATCGACTGCTGTCCAGGTCACCGGTGTGGTGCCGACAGGGAAGGTGGCAGGCGCATTGTTGGTTGGCGTGACGGGGCCAAAAACCAGATCGTTGGCTGTGGCTGCGCCGATGTTCACCGCGCTTTGCGCGCCGGTGGCTTCCACATATACATCGGCGGGCAATGTCAGTGTCGGCGCAGTAGTATCGCTGACAACCACGCGCTGAACCGCCGTGCCAACATTGCCATAGGCATCGGTGGCGCTCCAGATCACCTGGGTGATGCCAACCGGGAACGGGCCGGTGTTGCTGGCGGTGGCGATAAGCCCAATGTCCACATTGTCCGTGACCATGGCAGCACCCAGGGTGACGGGCGTCAGCATTGCCACTGCTTCCTGATACACATCAGCAGGCGCGGTAACTACGGGCGGAGTTAAATCGTGGACGGTGATGGTGGAAGTCGCCGTGCCGATATTGCCATAACCATCGTTGGCAGAGAAGACGACGGTGGTGACGCCCAGCGGCAATTGCGCTGGCGCGTTGTTGGTGACGGGCGGATTCGGATTGACGTTGTCCGTCGCTGTTCCGGCGCCCAGGAAAGCCGTGATGTACGGATCGGTGGCTGGCGTGCCATAAGCATCCACGGCGGCCACGACGATGGCTGCGGGCGCGGTGACTATTGGTGCTGTCTGATCGCTAATGGTGACAGTTGCCGTGGCCGTGCCGGTATTGCCTTGCGCATCGGTGGCGCTGAAAGTGACGGTCGTCGTGCCAAACGGGAACTGCGCCGGACCGTTGTTGGTCACTGGCAAGGGATTGCCAAAGACGTCCACGGCAGTCGCACCGCCCAGGAAGGCCGTGATATACGGATCAGTGGCGGGCGTGCCTGCGGCGTTCACTGCTGCCACCGTGA
Source organism: Mariprofundaceae bacterium (assembly GCA_015488125.1). Classification (GTDB taxonomy): domain Bacteria; phylum Pseudomonadota; class Zetaproteobacteria; order Mariprofundales; family Mariprofundaceae; genus AB-137-C09. The sequence goes on along the minus strand of WFOJ01000053.1, from coordinate 10,254 downwards.
TATTGGCAGGCGGCGTGACTGTTGGCGCGGTTTGATTCTGCACGGTAACCGTGGCCGTGGCTGTGCCGGTGTTGCCGTAGGCATCCACAGCGGTAAAGGTCACCAGCGTGGCGCCGATCGGGAATTGCGCCGGGGCGTTGTTGGTGGGCGCAATGGCACCATCCACATTGTCCGTCGCCGTGGCGCCATTAAGGAAGGCGGCGATATAGGGATCCGTGGCAGGCGTGCCGTAGGCATCGACAGCCGCCACTGTGATATTGGCTGGTGGTGTGACTACCGGCGCCGTCTGATCGACCACCGTCACCGTGGCCGTGGCCGTACCGGTATTGCCCTGCGCATCGGTGGCAGAGAAGGTCACGGTGGTGACACCCAGCGGGAAGGTGGCTGGTGCATTATTGGTCGGTGGCACATTGCCGCTGACCAGATCGGACGCCGTGGCGCCCGTCAGGAAGGTGGCAATGGCTGCATCCGTGGCGGGTGTGCCTGCGGCGTTCACTGCCGCCACCGTGATATTGGCCGGAGCCGTGACAGTCGGCGGCGTGGTATCCTGCACGACGATGTTCTGAACACCCGTAGTCGTGTTGCCGTAGCCATCTGTTGCCGTCCAGGTCACCGGCGTGATGCCAACGGGGAAGGTGGCGGGTGCATTATTCGTCGGCGTGACGGCGCCAAAGACCAGATCGGTGGCACTGGCCGTGCCAATGGTTACCGCAGTCTGAACGCCGGTAGCTTCCACATACACATCGGCAGGCAAGGTCAGTGCCGGTGGTGTGGTATCGCTGATGATGACGCGCTGAGTGGCTGTCGCCGTATTGCCGTAAGCGTCACTGACATTCCATGTCACCAGCGTGGTGCCCACCGGGAAGGTGGCGGGCGCATTATTGGTTGGCGTCAGCGTACCGCTGACCAGATCAGAAGCCGTCGCTGTTCCCAACACCACCGCCGTTTGCGCGCCGGTGGCTTCGGCATACACATCCGCCGGAATGTTTAAGGTGGGGGCGGTGGTATCCTGCACATGAATGAGCTGGGTTGCCATAGCCGTGTTGCCGTAAGCATCGCTGACCGTCCAGGTTACTGGCGTGGTGCCAACAGGATAGGCGGCAGGCGCATTATTGGTCGGATTCAGTACACCGCTGACCAGATCACTGGCCGTCGCCGTGCCAATAGCCACATTGGTCAGCGGACTGGTGGCTTCCACATACACATCCGCAGGAATATTCAGCGTCGGCGCGGTGGTATCGGAAATCACCACCAACTGCCTGCCCGTGGCCGTATTGCCTGCGGCATCGGTCACCGTCCAGGTCACCGTCGTGGTGCCAAGCGGGAAGCTCGCTGGCGCATTGCTGGCGGGAATCAGCGCCCCATCGACAATATCACTGGCCGTGGCTGTGCCCACCACCACCGTGGTTTGCACGCCGGTCGCCTCTGCATAGACATTCGCCGGAAGCGTCAGCGTCGGCGGCGTGGTGTCCTGCACGGTGACGGAAGAAGTCGCTGTCGCCTGATTGCCTGCGGTATCTGTTGCCGTGAAGATAACCTGCGTGGTACCCAGTGGAAATTGCACCGGAGCATTATTGGTCAGAGTGGCCAAGGCGATATTATCGGTAGCAGATGCGGCGTTGAGAAAAGTTTGAATCACAGCGTTGCTGGCAGGCACACCTGTGCCACTGCTTGCCTCCACCGTGATCGCCTGCGGTACGATGGTGAACACTGGTGGTTGCGTATCATTCAGGGTTACAAACACTGTTGCTGTCGCTTGTGCGCCAAAGGCATCAGTAATGGTATAGGTGAACCGATCCTGGCCTGCCGCACCTGCGTTGGCGGTGTAGCTGATGGTGCCAGCAGCAGTATTGATCACAGTCGTACCCTTACCGCCCTGGGTGGCGCTAACAAGCCGAATGGCATCATTTTCCGGGTCTCTATCGTTTGCCAGCACGTTGACGATCACCGGTGCAGCGCCTCGCGTTGCAGCATAATCATCAACAGCCAGTGGTGGCTGATTCACAACGGTGACGACGCTATGGCCGTAAAATGCCGGATTTTGACTGGGATTTTGCACATAGGCATCAATGGTTACCACGCCCGGCACATTCGGCGCTATCCATGAGACGGCAGCGCCGTAAACATCAAGCTGGGTAAGCTGACCTGCACTGGCCTGCCACCTGAGTGATGAAGTCGGCGTTGATGGCGTAAGGCCAGCCACTGTGCCGGTGAGGTTCAGTTGTTGGCCTCGCTGCACGGAAGCCTGAGCAGGAGCAATCACGGTTGTCAGGTTCATTTGTATAGGCAGGGTAATGTTACCACCGTTCAAGTTAGCAGTGGTTTCACCCCGATATAATTCCTGTCCAGCCGCTGAAAAAGCCAGTACCCGAAACAAAAAACCGCTCCCATTGGGAACGGTTAAAGTAACGCTAAGTGTTGGAGCAGTTGCCGTAGCAGGTCCGGCGACAAGCGTGCCTGAGGCATTGTACACCGTCACCCGCATGGATTGAATATTGAGCGGCACGGTTGTGCTGACGGCGCCAGCAGCCACCGTCTGCCCAAGATTGATGGTAACCTGTGTCAGACCCGGTGTGCCACCACCATCACCACCGGCACCGCCGGCACCGCCACAAGCGGTGAGCAGCATTGAAACAAGCCATAACATCAACAACTGACGCATAGAACGTCTCCATATTCGCAAAAACATGAGACTCTGATTGCCGGGCAACAAACAGACAGTCGCGAGTTTTCCATCTTCCTGTTTCGTCCGGCAAAACGAAAGCACAAACTGTGCACAGAAGAAAGTCAAACCCGAAACAGTCACTAAAACTGGGAAGAAATCCTATAGACAAAAACAACGCATGGCAACCCTTTTAGCTGCTCATGATGACCACAAATGACACAAAACGAGAACCAGCATGGCGGAAGGGGTGGGATTTGAACCCACGGAAGTGTTACCTTCGCCGGTTTTCAAGACCGGTGCATTCAGCCGCTCTGCCACCCTTCCTGCGCTGTATGGCCGCCACGACAAGGCAACCGAAGGGCGTCGAACTCTATGTGAATTGCTGTTCGACGCAAGAACAAATGATTACGTTTGCTGCAACCAATGGTCGGGATGAGAGGATTTGAACCTCCGGCCCCTGCCTCCCGAAGACAGTGCTCTACCAGGCTGAGCTACACCCCGTTATCCGTTTCAAGTTCCGTAAACAAAAAAGCCTGCAAACAACGCAGGCAGGCTTTTTTGTTACGAACTGGTGGCGCTTCAGGGACTCGAACCCCGGACACGCGGATTATGATTCCGCTGCTCTAACCAACTGAGCTAAAGCGCCCTTGTTGAAGGATGGCGCACGCTATTTTGTTTTTTTTCACTGTCAACACTCACGTTAGTTATGTTAGCTCAAAATGAAAACTTCCGCTTCAGAGTGTGAGGCAGAGATTTGTGATAAAAATTGTCAGGCGACGCCTACAGCCTGAAACCCAAAATATAACCTCTCATCATCAAATTATAAAAAACAGGTAAAACATCCCTGGAATTCCAGACCAATAAACAATCAGAACGGAAGTTCTGACCCTGGCCCATTCGCGGCCAGTAAGCCGCTCCTACAATACTGCGCATTCTCTGCAGGAGGGGGGCAGCCCCGATCTCCCGTCTGACAAGACAATAATCAGTAGGGAACATTGGGATGACGGTCGTAATCCCCTGAAAAACAGGTTTAAGTTCTGACCAGAACCCCCCATGAAAACGCCAATTATAAAGAGCAGTTACAGGAACGCCTGCCAGAAAAATCAAAATACAAAAAGTTCAATGCAAAATGCACCGCCACGGCGGCGTCAAGTCGTAACGGTTTTTGATCTGTTTGCAACACGAAATGAACGCACAAAAGTCAACACAGGATAGAAAAAAGGGAGCAAGTTACCTTGCCTGCCTCATTACCATTGACACCAGGAGTCTGTCGAACTTTGGCAATGGTCACGAGAAATAGCAGGATTGAGCCAGATATACGACCTGTTGGCGGTAAGTAGCAGCGCTATTTAACAAAAACAGGACGAAGATGTGGCCAACATCCGGTTTTTCGCAGTAGATTTGCCAAAGTCCGACAGGCTCATAGCCTTCGCCTATGGAACAACTGGATATATTAATTCGCCAAAGTCTTCAGGAAGATATGGCTGATCAGGATGTTACGGCACAAGCTTGCGTGGATGAAAAAAATCGGGCAACAGCGCGTTTGTACGCCAAAGCCGAAGGCGTACTATCCGGCGTGACGGTTGCCGCCCGTTGCTTTACACTGTATGATGACAGGCTGGAGGTGCAATGCCTGAAAGACGATGGTGATCATGTTCAGTCGGGCGATCTTGTGATGTTGGTGTCAGGCAGCACTCGCAGCCTGCTGGCGGCAGAGCGCACGGCACTGAATTTCCTTCAGCGTTTATCCGGCATTGCAACAACCACCTGGCAATTGGTCAGGCTGATTGCGGATACGAATTGCCGTATCGCAGACACCCGCAAAACAACACCGGGACTGCGTTATCTGGAAAAACAGGCGGTACGTCATGGCGGTGGTGTGAATCATCGCATGGACCTTACCCAGGCCGTGTTGATCAAGGAAAATCATATTGCTGCTTGTGGCAGTATCACAAATGCCGTGCATGCCTGTTACGCGGCTGATCATGAACTGTTCATCGAAGTGGAATGCGAAACGCTGGCGCAGGTTGAGGAAGCCGTTGCTGTCGCGCCAGATATGATTTTGCTGGATAATATGGATGTGGCAACAGTAGCGAAGGCACGCGCCATGGTGCCGTCATCCATCTTGCTAGAGGCATCCGGCAATATCAATCATCAGACTGCTGCTGCGTATGCCGCCACCGGTGTTGACCGGCTGGCTGTCGGGGCAATCACGCACTCTGCGCCCGCCCTGGATGTATCCCTGTTGATTGAGCATGTTAACGCCAGCTGAGGGCCTGTTCGGTCAGCCGTTGATCCAGGTCGCTGAAACTGACTCCACCAACAGCCTGCTCTGGCGCATGCTGCAACAACAACCATCGCTGGCTGAAGGTGTTACCGTTATGGCTGAACGTCAGCAAGCCGGACGCGGCAGACTGGGACGCCAATGGCTGATGCCCGAAGGCGGACTGGCCTGTAGCATTCTACTGCGTCCTGATGTTTCCCGTTCCCAGCTTGCCACCTTATCGCTGGTAGCCGCCGTGGCTGTGCAACAAAGTTTGTTGCCATGGTTGCCGATGGCGCGTATCAAATGGCCAAATGATATTCTGGTTGGCGAGGCCAAACTGTGTGGTATCCTGGCGGAAAGCCAGATGATTGAGGAAACAGCTGTCGTGGTGCTGGGCATTGGCCTGAACATCCGTCCACCGGCTAAAGGCTGGCCGGATGATTTAAGGCGGCCTGCCACCTGCCTGCAGCAGGAACTGATCACGACAGATACGGCGGCGCAATGGTTACGGCGTCTGCTGCCGTATATGCAATACTGGTACCAGCGTTGGCAACAACACGGCTTTGCCGCCGTCCAGCCTGCCTGGATGCGGGGCTTTGCACATCGCGGAAAATCCCTGATCGTGGTGCAAAATCATCATACCGTACAGGGCATTGCTGAAGGTGTGGATCGCTCTGGTGCTTTGCTCTTGCGATGCCGGGGACGGTTGGAGCGCATTACCAGCGGAGAGGTTGAGCAGGAATGACAGATCACGAGCTATGCATCGACGTCGGCAATACGCAAATGGAGTTTGGCCTGTTTCATCATGATGCACTGGTGTTTAACTGGCGTTTATCCACGCGTGAGCGCATGACGGCTGATGAACTGGCCTGGAAAATGATCGGCATGTTCTCGCGTGCCAACGTCGAACCGCTGGCGCTTCGGGGGATCATGGTGGCCAGCGTGGTACCGCATCTGGATACGGTGATCCGCGAAGCCTGCCACAGCGTGTGTCAGCGACAGGCGCTGTTTCTCGGCTCACCAGATGTCAAGACCGGCATGGCCATTGACTACAAAAATCCGCGTGAAGTCGGGGCAGATCGCCTGGCTGGCGCTATTGCCGCTCGCCATCGCTGGGGCGCGCCTGTCATCGTAATGGACTGCGGCACCGCCACCACCTTTGATCTGGTATCTCCCCAGGGGCATTATGCAGGCGGCCTGATTGTGCCCGGTATGGAAATTTCGCTGGCGGCACTGTGCCGTTCTGCGGCGCGCTTGCCGGAAGTCTCCATCGCGCCAGTGCAGCAACTCATTGGCCGCGACACCGTCAGCAGCATGCAGGCAGGCAGCTATTGGGCTGCTGTCGATGGCTTGCGTGGCCTGTTGCGGCGTTTACAACAACTTGACGATTATGCCAGCGCACCGGTGATTGCCACAGGCGGTCTCAGCCGTCGAATCCAGGGTGATATACCGGAAATTACTGCACTGGTACCTGATCTGACCTTGCAGGGTCTGCATTTACTGATGGCGCGGCAAGCGGGAAACATACCGTGATCGCCCGCCTGCTGATTATCGCCCTGATCAGTGGGGCATGCTGGCTGGCATGGCTGGCGTGGTTGCCTGAGCAGCCACCTGTGGCGCCGGTTGCGGTGGACATTTATGTGCCACCATCTGAAGAGGATGATGGCAGCCGCTGGCGTGTGATCACACAGCGTATGGTCTGGAAAGAGGCCGTCGAAGATTTACGACGGCGTTTGCAGCGCTATGGCCTGAAAGCCCAACTGATGACCCGCAAGGAAGAAGTGCCACTGTTTGTCTTCGATGATGCCAGAGTATTTGCAACGCTGACTGAAGCATCACAGGCTTGCCTTGAGTGGCGACGGCAAGGGGTTGAGTGTGACCCTCAAAAGCAGGATCAACACTACAAGCTGGCGATTGGCCGCTATTATATTCCGGAATATGCACGCAAGCATGAACAAAAACTACAACAAAGCGGCCTTGGCTACACCCTGGATGAACGAACCATCCGCATCCCGGTCATGCGTTTCATTTTCCCCGCCATGCCGCACAAGCAGGCACAAGCTGTATGGCAACAGCTCCGCCAGATGGGTGTGACGCAGCCGGTACTGATGCGTCAGCAGGATTTTGAACGCACGTACGCTACGAAACAGTAACGTGTTGCTGTTCGCCGGAAAAAGTGCATCAGGTGGAATCAGAAAAAAATCATGCTAAGCTCCCGCCTCGGAGCACAGAAAATGACGGATCATTTTTCACAATCTGAATATGCTCGCCTGCTGGAGCGCATTGACCACCTAACAACGATTGGTGCCTCGCTATGCATTGGCCGCGACAATATGGGACTGCTGGAAAAAGTCCTGAAAGGCGCGAAAGCCCTGACCAATGCCGATGGCGGCACGCTGTATATCAAACAAGGTGATGAACTTCGTTTTGAGGTACTGATCAATGATTCCCTGGGATTTTATATGGGAGGAACCTCCGGCAACCCGGTGACGCTGCCGCCTATCTCGCTGCACGATGATCAGGGAAGACCCAATGAAAGCACCGTCGTCACCCATTGCGCCCTGCATTCCGAAGTTGTCAATATCCGTGATGCCTATACCGAGCAAGGCTTTGACTTTTCCGGCACACGCCGCTTTGATGAACGCACGGGGTATCGCTCGCAATCCTTCCTGACGCTTCCCTTGCGCAATCACGAATCCGACGTTATCGGCGTATTGCAATTGATCAACCGCATTAACGAGGACACTGGCGACATCGAAGCCTTCAGCGAAGCAGATTGTCGTTTTGGCGAGGCGCTGGCCGCAACAGCAGCTGTCAGCCTGACCGGCAAGGCGCTGATCAACGATTTACAACAGCTTTTTGAAGCCTTTGTTGAAGTCATCGCCACCGCCATTGATGATAAATCGCCTTACACCGGTGGCCATTGTCGGCGAGTGCCGGAACTGACCATGATGCTGGCAGAAGCCACCATTGCCACAAAGGAAGGCCCACTGCGCGATTTCGATATGAGTCAGGAGGAAATTTATGCGCTGAAAACAGCAGCCTGGTTGCATGATTGCGGTAAAATTGTCACCCCGGAACACATCATGGATAAAGCGACCAAACTGGAAACGATCCATGATCGTATCGAAACAGTGGATGCGCGCTTTGAAATCCTCAAGCGGGATCAACAAATCAGCTGGCTACAACAGGAGCTGGCTAAAGCCCGGGGCTGCACAGTAGAAGAAGTAGCGCAGCAATGCCTGGCGGCCAGGGCAACACAACTGGACGAACTTGAGGAACAACGCCGCTTTCTTCACCGCAGCAATATCGGTGGTGAGTTCATGAGCAAAAAAGACCAGCAACGGGTGGCTGATATTGGCGCTCAAACCTACGATACATGCGATGGCCCACAGCCATTGCTCAGTGACGACGAATGTGAAAACCTGCAAATCCCCAAGGGCACCTTGCTGCCAAGAGAGCGCGAGATTATCAATCAGCATATGGATGCGACCATCAAAATGCTGGATGGCCTGCCGTTTCCGCGCCATTTGCAGCAAGTACCGGAATTTGCCTGTGGTCACCATGAACGTATGGATGGCAAAGGCTACCCGCGTGGCCTGACGCGTGAGCAATTATCAATACCGGCACGCATGATGGCTATTGCCGATGTGTTCGAAGCGCTGATTGCCTGCGATCGCCCTTACAAAAAAGGAAAAAAACTGTCCGAATGCCTGCGCATCCTCGGCTTGATGAAGCTGGATCATCATATCGACCCGGATTTGTTCGATGTCTTCGTGCGCGAAAAAGTTTATTTGCGCTATGCACAAAAGTTTGTCAACAAGGATCAGATTGATGAGGTCGATGAATCCGCCATTCCCGGCTACGAAGGCTAAGGGGTATGGTATCTCGCCCTCCAATGATTGCCGCCTTGTTACTGGCAGCAGGCAGTGGCTCGCGCTTTGGCAGCGATATACCCAAACAATACCTGAAACTTGAAGGGCAGGCGCTGATTTGCCACAGCCTGCGCTCATTGGCAGCAGAGCCGCGCATTCGCTGCGTACAGGTGGTGATTGCCGCCCATGACCCCTACTATGCCAAACATGTGCATGGCGAGGACTATCCCTTCACCCTGCTACCAGCCGTAACAGGCGGCGAGGAACGCGCTGTTTCCATGCAGTGTGGATTGGCTGCCTTACCTGAAACGGCCACCCATGTGGCCATTCATGATGCAGCACGGCCCTTCCCGTCTCCTGCCTTGTTGCGCGAGGTCATTGATGCCGCACTGATTTACGGCGCTGCTGTTCCCGGCCTAGCGGTGCATGATACCATTAAGCGAATCAATGACGACAAAGTGGTAGTGGAAACTCCGCCTCGTCAGCAGCTTGTTGCCGTACAAACCCCGCAGGTGATGCGCCGCGACTGGCTAAACCAGGCTCTGCGACAGGAAGCAGGACGATTGGCCACGCACACCGATGATGCCTCGGTACTGGAGGCTGCCGGTTTTCCGGTTCGTATCACAGCAGGCGATGCCTGCAACCGCAAAGTAACCACGCCAGAAGATTTATCATGGTTGCAGGCACGTTTTTCAGACGTCAACACCTTTGACGGGGGAATGGTGAACCAATAACACCACATTGATAACAGGCAAATAATTGCTCCGTTTGCGGATCGTGCAGTAGTTGTTTCAAACGCAAGGCGATGGCTTCCGGCCACTGGCCGGTGGTGATACCGCGAACATCATCATACCCCACCAGTTGATGGCGCAGCGTCAGAAAAAGATAATCCAATACGCCAGCGCACAACAAGGTGCTATGCACCCCAGGGCCAGCGAGCATGCAACCAAGGCGATAGCCCTGCCGCTGTAAAAAATCAGCCAGTTGTCGGCCTTCTGCCTGCGCATCACCACAGGGCTGAACGATGATACCCAGCTCGCGCAGGCGCGCCATGTCCTGCTTCGGCGAGTATTGGCTACAGGCCACCAGCACACGTCGCCCTTGCTGTTGCATATGCATCAGCGCTGCTGTTGGCAGGGCCAACGAGCTGCTGACGATGAGAATATCCGGCTGTGCTGGATAACCTTGCGCCAGTCGCCACCGGCGAATATCTGCAAACGCCGGATCGGTGCCGACTGGCTGTTCCCCCTGATGGCGACCTTGCGCCCACTGGCGGTAAAAACGCCCGGAAGTAATCAGCACATCGGCATGCGCCGCCAGTTCCTGATACAAACGCCAGTCACGAGCATTGGCAATGGATGATGGCACGCTGTAATCAGCAGCCTCAGACTGACGTATGGCAATACGGCCATCAAGGCTGCTGACATAATTACTGTACAGCAGCAACC
>WFOJ01000052.1 GCA_015488125.1 Mariprofundaceae bacterium | reverse complement strand
CCCCTGACGATACCACCATGATGGCGGTATCACCACGCCTTCATCCTGCAAGCGCGTGCATAAACCCATGGAACCGGGCACCAGACCGCCGACATCCGCATGATGCGCCCGCGTCGCCACAAAGGCGATCAGTTCATCGCCGACAAACACCGGCATCAGCACGGTAATATCCGGCAAATGCGTGCCTGCCGGAAAAGGCTGATTAAACACCAGCGTATCGCCTGCCTGCCAGCGATGCGCACCGATCACTGCGCTCATGGCAAACCCCATGGAGCCAAGATGCACCGGAATATGCGCAGCCTGCGCCACCAACTCACCGGCGGTATTGAACAACGCGCAGGAATAATCCCCGCGGTCCCGGATATTGGGCGACACCGCGCTGCGGCGAAGCACTGCCCCCATTTCTTCGGCAATCCCGTTTAACCGACTTACCAGCAAACTCAATTCGATCATGATTCCACCCGCGACAACAACAAATGCCCGGCATCAGCCACTTGCAGCCGCCAGCCAGCGGCCAGCCAGATGGTTGACGTTGGTTCTCGCACCAGGGCAGGGCCGCATAACTGATGTCCGGCGCGCAATTCAGCGCGACGATAATGGGGGACGCAGCCAGTGCCCACCACCTCGCTTTCGCCCATCGGCACGGGTGAAGCAGCAGCCTTCTCCAGTGAGGGAAAGTGAACAGTTGCAGCAGGCATCGTCGCTGCCACGCGCACGGTGACAACATCAGGTGATAAATCCAGCACATGACCATAACGCTGCTGATGCAAGGCCTCAAAACGCCTTACCATGGCAGCCGCATCACCGGTCAGCGGCAAATTCAGTGCCGTGCCCTGACCGCGATAACGCATATCCAGCGAATAACTAAAGTCTGGTTGCAAGCCCTGCATGCGCGCTTCCAGTTGATGGCGAAGCTCCCGCACCATCCCTTGCAATTTCTGCCAGCTTTCAGCCTGATCCAGCGGCAGCAGACAACTGCGTGAAACATCGCTGCGACGTTGCCCGGCCAGCATGCCAAAGGCTGAAAATGCACCGCTGGCAGCGGGAATAATCACTCGTGACATGCCCAGTTGTTCCGCCAATGAGCAGGCATGCAAGGCGCCCGCGCCGCCAAAACAAAACAATGCGAAATCACGCACATCTACACCATGATCCACAGATACCCGGCGCAACGCCCCCACCATATGAGCTTCAGCAACAGCAAGCATCCCCTGCGCCAATTCATCTGCATCCAGGCCCGCCCTGGCAGCCAATTGCTGCATCTGATGACGGCAAGCGGCCATATCCAGCGGTAAACTGCCAGCCAGCAGTGTATCTGCCGGGATACGACCGAGAAACACATGAGCATCGGTGACCGTTGGCACAGTCCCGCCCTTACCATAGCACACCGGCCCCGGCGATGAACCCGCCGATTGTGGCCCGATCTGCAACAAACCGGCGGCATCCAGCCAGGCCATGGAACCACCACCTGCACCAATGGTATGAATCGCCAGTGTTGGCAGGGCCACCGGAAGATGGTCAATACGCGCTTCCACCGTGCGCTTCACCTCACCATCAATCAACGCCACATCGGTGCTGGTACCGCCCATATCCAGCGTCAGCAGGCGTGGCGTATGTAGCGCCTGTGCCACATGCTGCGCCGCCACACAGCCACCTGCCGGGCCGGATAACACCATATGCGCAGCGCGCTCTGCTGCCTCTCCCGCTGTCATCAGACCACCGGCGGAATGCATGATCAACAAGCGCTCAGGCTGCATCTGCCGCTCAAGCCGCCGCAGATAGCCTTTCACCAACGGCCCGACAAAGGCATTCAAAAACACGGTTGAAGCCCGCTCGTACTCACCGCTTTCCGCCACCAGTTGATGCGATAACGTCACAAACGGATGATCAGCCAGCGCCCTGTCAACGGCCAGTTCCTGGCTGGGATCAAGAAAGGAAAACAGTGTGCAAACAGCCACGGCATCATAATCCCCGGCAAGACTGCGCAAGCGGTCAAGGTCTGCTGTTGGCACGGCCTCACAACTGCCATCAGCATAAACGCGCCCACCAATACCAAAGCAATGCGCAATACCGGGAAACGCTTCCCGGGCAGGTACATCAAGGCGATACAAATGCTCGCGCTGTTGCCGCCCGATATGCAACACATCTTCCATGCCCTGCTGCGTCACCAGCAGGGTTTTTACACCCTTGCGCTCAAGAATGGCATTGGTTGCCACCGTGGAGCCATGAATCACCTGCATGGTCGCTGGCTCAAGCCCCAGTTCCCGCACGCCCTGCATAATAGCCCGGGACGGATCATCCGGTGTTGACAGCACTTTGTGAAAACGCAGACCCTGTATCGGGTGATAATGCACAAAATCGGTGAATGTACCGCCGGTATCAATACCCAATAGCATATCAGTCCCCCGAACGATAGCGGTGCGTCATGGGAAAACGCCGCTCACGGCCAAAAGCACAGGTACTCACCTTCACCCCCGGTGGCGCCTGACGACGCTTGTATTCATTGCGATGCAGCATGGCCTCTACCCGAGCGACCTCCTCACGGGCAAAGCCATGCCTGGCGGCAATCACATCAACACTGGCGTGTTCCTCGATCAGGCCGCGCAACATGCAATCAAGATCATCATAATCCGGCAGCGTATCGGAATCCTGCTGACCAGGCGCCAGCTCGGCCGAGGGCGGTTTGTCGATGCTATGCTGCGGAATACACAATCTGCCATGCAGACGCATGCTGCGATCGTTCATCCAGCGCGCCAACGCAAACACCTCGGTTTTGTACACATCCTTGATCACCGCAAACGCGCCGCACATATCACCATACAGCGTCGCATAACCCACGGCCATTTCCGATTTATTGCCCGTGGTCAGCAGCATGCGTCCGGTTTTATTGGAAATCGCCATCAGTAACAGACCACGACTACGTGCCTGCACATTTTCTTCACACACGCCAGGCTGCGGCGAACACCCCAGTTCGGCAAACAGCGGCGATAATTGTTGCATACTGGCATCCACCACATCGGTAATGGGCACCACAGCATGCCGAATGCCCAGCAAGCGTGCCGTTTCCCTGGCATCGCTTAACGAATGCTCACTGGAAAACACGGATGG
>WFOJ01000051.1 GCA_015488125.1 Mariprofundaceae bacterium | reverse complement strand
ATGTAGCTTCTTCCTGTTGATACGAGGGTCAGGAATCTCTGAGAAATATGACAGAATAGCGGGTTTGTTATTTTCAGAACTCATTTCCGCACTATAGGTAATAAAGATTCCTAAGGCCAGCAGGCCAGAATTTTAATGCGATTGCCCTGCCAAGACAGGGCGAAGATGTGGACAACATCCGCTTTTCGTAGTAGATTGATCAAAGTCCGACAGACTCCTAGCCTTGCCATCTGTATGGATGACGGTTGTTGTCACGTATTCTGATTCTCAGCAGCGGAGGTTTCTGCGTGTCCGCCAGCGATTACCGATATTTTAACAGGGAATTAAGCCATCTGGCCTTTCACCGCCGGGTATTGTCGATGGCTGAAGACCCGGATGTTCCATTATTGGAGCGACTGCGTTTTTTGTGTATTTCCAGCTCCAATCTTGATGAAATGTTTGAAGTGCGGGTTGCTGCCATTCTTGAAAAGCTGGATCATGGCCTGCACAGCGCAGGTATTGACCGCATGGATTTATTGCGCCTGCTGGATCGCCTGCGCAGTCAGGTTCGGGAGATGATTGCAGCGCAATACCGTTTGCTCAACGATGAACTGTTGCCGCAGTTACGGCAGCAGGGTATCAGGTTTTATCGTCGCAATCACTGGAGTGAGGCACAGCGTGAGTGGCTTGCCGATTATATGCAGGAGCAGGTACTGCCGGTCATCAGCCCACTGGGCGTTGATCCGGCGCATCCTTTTCCGCAAATCGCGAATAAATCCCTGCATTTCATCGTCACGCTTTCCGGGACGGATGCTTTTGGCCGTGAGCACCGTTATGCGATTGTACCAGCGCCACGTTCCCTGCCGCGCGTGGTGCGCCTGCCAGAGGAACTGACGGATGTGCCGTATGGTTTTGTGTTTCTCTCTTCTATCATGCATGCTTTTGTCAAACAGCTATTTCCGGGCATGAAGGTGTTGGGTTGCCATCAGTTTCGGGTAACCCGGGATACGGAGCTTTACCTTGATGAAGAGGAAATGGCTGACCTTAAACTGGAAGTCAAGGGACGACTGCAAACCAATCGGCGCTTTGGTCGCACCGTGCGGCTGGAAGTCGCTGATGAATGCCCGGAAGAAAGCATCAACTACCTGCTGGAGAAGTTTCAGCTAAGCCCCGATCAGTGCTATCGCTGCCATGGCCCGGTGAATCTTTCCAGACTCGACCGGGTGTATGATATGGTGACGGAACCAGCGCTGAAATTTGCCCCTATGCAACAGGCTGCATCCCCCATGCTTGATGATGGTAATATTTTTGATTATTTACGGCGACGGGATGTGCTATTACATCATCCCTTTGAATCATTTGAACCCGTAATTCGTCTGCTTGAACAGGCCGCGACGGATGCCAGCGTACTGGCCATTCGTCAGACACTGTATCGTACCGGAAGCCAGTCGCGCATTGTCGAGGCATTGTGCCGTGCTGCCCAGCAGGGAAAGGATGTGTGCGCCGTGGTGGAATTGCGCGCCCGCTTTGATGAACCGGACAATATTCAGCTTGCCGAGCGCATGCAGCGCGCCGGCGTGCATGTGGTGTATGGTGTGGTGGGCTACAAGACGCATGCCAAAATGCTGATGGTGGTGCGTCGTGAGAAAAAAGGAAAACTGGTGCGCTACTGCCATCTCGGCACAGGGAATTATCATGGCGTCACCACCCGCTTTTATACCGATTTTGGACTGTTAACCTGTGATCCGGTGATTGGCAATGATATGCATTTGCTGTTTCAGCAGCTTACCGGCCTTGGTTGTAACGCTACATTGCAAAAACTGGTGCAGGCTCCGTTTGATTTGCACCCTTTGTTGATTCGCCTGATTGAAAAGGAGGCAACGTTCCCATCAGGAAGGATTATGATCAAGGTCAATGGCTTGCAGGACCCTGAATTGATTGAGGCGCTTTATGCGGCCTCTCAACAGGGCACGCGCATTGATCTGATTGTGCGCGGCGTTTGCTGTTTGCGTCCGGGTGTCAAAGGGCTTTCCGAGAATATACGCGTGCGTTCCGTGCTTGGCCGCTTTCTTGAGCATAGCCGTATTTATTATTTTGGTAATCAGGGCAAGCCCATCGTCTATGCTTCCAGCGCTGATGGCATGATTCGCAACCTGAAAAACCGCGTTGAGACGGCATTCCCGCTGGAATCGGCCAGGTTGCGCCGCCGTATCATTCGCGAGGGGCTGCGCTATTATCTTAAGGATAATTGCGGTGCCTGGCGTTTATTACCTGACGGCAGCTATCGCCGCATTCGCCCCACCCGACGCAGCGCGCCGTTTTCCGCACAACAAAAGTTGATTGATTTGCTTTGTCATAGTGATGAAAAAATCAGCACTTCGATGCACAAAACATCATGATGCCATGGTACAATTTGACTATTGGCTTGTCATGATCACCTTGAGACTGTACGTCGACACAGCCTTGCATGGAGGTAATATTGCCGGAAATTGATGATGACCTGATGCAGAATGTGCTTCGCGTATGCAGCTTTCTTGGCCTGTATATGTTGCTGTTTCTGCTAGCGAAATGGCTGAGGGATGTACTCACGCCCTGGAAACTGAATGAAGAACTGACCGAACGCGATAACCTGGCTGTCGCCTTGTGCATGGTCGGCTATTATCTTGGACTGAATGCGGTGTTTTTTGGCGCTATGGCCGGTTCCTCGCAGGGGCTGTTGCAGGATTTGATGGTTGTCGGTGGCTACAGCATGTTAGGCCTGTTGTTGCTCAATGTGTCGCGCTATTGCAATGATGGCATCATCTTGCGCACCTTTAGCTGTGACCGCCAGTTATGCGAAGAGCAAAATGCGGCCGTTGGTGCAGTGCAACTGGGAATGTATGTGGCAACGGGGTTGATTGCTGGCGGTTCTGTGAATGGTGAAGGGGGCGGCGTAGTTACGGCGATTGCGTTTTTCATCGTCGGACAATGCTCTTTGTTTTTGTTTACCCTGCTGTACGACTGGTGCACACCTTATGTGATTCAGGACGAACTGAAGAACGGCAATATGGCGGCCGGTGCGGCGCTGGGTGGCAATCTGATCGCGCTTGGCATTATTGTCTGCCATGGTGTATCCGGTGATTTTATTGGCTGGCAGGAGAATCTCGGCAGTTTGCTGATCACCAATGGGACGGCATTCATCTTTTTACCCCTGGTCAGGCTGATGATGGACAAACTGGTCATTCCGGCGGCTGACCTGAGCACGGAAATCACCCGTGACCGCAACCTTGGCGCCGGTATGCTCGAAGGCACGGTCAGCATCAGTTTTGCGCTTGTGCTGGTACAGGTGATCTAAGGATGGCTTACAAGCTTTCCGAGCGCACCATGCAAAATCGTTCGCGCAAGCGTCGCCTGGCCATGGCCATGCAGGCTGCTGACAGCGTGGACCTCGGTGATATTGCCACAATTTTTATTTTCTTCGGCATTATCGGCCTGTTGACGAGCTGGCTATACAGCGGCGAAAAAGGGCAGCCGATCAGCGGCACCATACAACCGCGACTGATCGCGCTTAATGGCAGCAAACCACCGGAGTTCGGGCCGATTCACGTGAGCAGCAACAACGAATCCTATCAGGTGCAGATTGTCGCCTCCGGCATACCCAATCAAAGCTGGAGCTTTGTTCAGGGCGAAGTACTGAATGCGCAAAAGCAATATTTATTCTCCTTTGGCGATGAATTATGGCACGAATCCGGTTACGATGACGGGCCATGGGATGAGCAACATAACAGCTTTGACATCAACGTCGATTTCCCGCAGCCCGGCAGCTACTACCTGCGCCTGAAATTTGAGAGTAAAGGCGGCTCGCATCCGTCAAAGGTGACAGTGCGCATTATTCGCAAGCGGGGCAGTTATATTCCACACCTGTGGTTTGGCCTGATCACGCTGATCATCGGCATTGTTCTGAATGAAGTGAAAAACCGCAGCATCATCAATTTTATCGAACGGCTGGAGTAAGGCATGAACAAAAACAGCAAAGCCATGCTCATCACCACCTGCGTGCTTGGCCTGATTTATCTGCTGCTGTTGCCACCGGCAAGTCATGGTTACGGCTATATGGGCTACTACGGCTATCATCGCGGCCCTTCCTGGTGGTACTGGGGAAGTCCGACGGTGTATCACGAACGCAGTGTTCGCCGCAGTAGCACAGGTGGCCCACACAGTCTGGGCGGCGGTCCCGGCGTGGGCAAATAGCGCTGTTGGTACGGCAATCAATTGCACCAAAGCGGCAGTACAGCTAACGTAGCGGCCATGGGGAACAGTAATAGCTTGATAGAATTGCAGCAGGCGATGCTGCGTTACCGCACAGGGAAGGTGGCCCTTTCCGGCGTGAGTCTGGATATTCATAAAGGTCAGTTCATTTATCTGATTGGCGAAAGTGGCGCCGGAAAATCGACGTTATTGCGCATGATCTATGGTGGTGTACGTCCCACTTCCGGCTTCATGACGGTGCAGGGTGTGGATATGCGTAAAGCCAGCGAACAGCAGGTGCGCACTTTGCGGCAACGTATCGGCGTGGTATTTCAGGATCACAAGCTGCTGTTTTCACGGACAGTATTCGAGAACGTCGCCCTGCCGTTGCGTGTACAGCAATGGAAAAGTGATCGTCTGGTGTCCCGCGCGCGCAAGGTATTGCAATTCGTCGGCCTGGAAGACCGCCTGTGGTCATACCCCGAAGCGCTTTCCGGTGGTGAACAACAGCGCATTGCCATTGCCAGGGCCATGGTTGCCACACCACCTATTATTCTGGCTGACGAGCCGACCGGCAACCTGGATAACGAAACGGCGACCACAGTGCTGAACCTGTTATCGGCGCTGAATGAAATGGGTACGACGGTTATCACGGCCACCCATGATCTCCAGTTTCTGGAAAGTCACCCAGGGCGGGTATTGCGCTTGCATAGTGGCTCACTGGTGGAGGATTCATATGCCGGAAATGAATGAGCAAAATCTTCGCCTGCCCGGTGGCTTTAATATGCCGCCGTTTGGCTTGCATCAATATCTGGCGCTGATCATTGTTGCTGTGTCGCTATGGGCGATTGGTATTGTCTGGCTGGGCCTGCAAGGAGCGACGCAATGGGTTGGCAGTTGGCAGCAGCAAGTGGAGCTGCATCTGTATATCAGCCGGGATCAGCAAGTTGATCATGATGCCTTGCAGCAGGAACTGGCGGCGATTACCGGTATTACCGCTGTCAAACGCATCAGTGAGGAAGAAACCGAACAATGGATGCGCAACTGGCTGGGCGATGCGCAACTGGATATCAAAACCCTGGCAACAACGCTGCCGGTGACGTACAGCCTGATGCTTGGCGATGAACGCGGTCAATTCTCACTCGCTGATCTTCGTGATGTGGCCGCTCGCTACCATGCACAGCTTAATGAGGATGAACTGCGTCTGATCAGCGTCCACGATATGCTCGGGCGCGT
>WFOJ01000050.1 GCA_015488125.1 Mariprofundaceae bacterium | reverse complement strand
GTCTATGTGACGTTGACCCGCGACCGCTTTGCCGATGCCTGGAAGCGGCAATTATGCACGGCATGGCAGCCATTTGCTGAGGATATGCATACCATGAACTACGTCAACGGTCTGGCCAGGCTGGCATCGCTGCCGGAAAACTGGCAGGCGAAACTGGAATGGCAGCCGGATGATGCCAACAGTGCGCTGCGCAAGGCAGGCGTGAGCAGTGGTGTTTATGTGCAGCTTCATCCGTTTGCCCGCGTTGGCTATAAATACTGGCCGGATCATTGCTGGCAACAACTGGTGCGTTATATGCACGCAGCGAGCCTGCCCGTGGTGATCACCGGTTCACCTGCCGACCGGGCGCGTGCCGAACAATGTTTTTCATCACAGACCCTGGGCCAGGCTGCGACATCCGTGCATCTGTGCTGTGGCAGCCTGAACTGGCGCGAACTGGCGGCGCTTGGCGCGCAAGCGCGCTGCTACGTCGGCGTAGATACCGCCAACACCCATCTAGCAGCAGGCAGCGGAGCACCGGTAGTTGCCCTCTTTGGCCCCACCAATCCTTGCCTGTGGGCACCGTGGCCTGCCAATATGGCAAGCCACCAGCCGTGGCAACGCTCAGGCCCGCAAGGGGTGCAACGTCAGGGCAATGTGACGCTGGTGCAGGGCACAAAACGAAGCTGTATCCCTTGTCAGCGCGAAGGTTGTAATGATACAGGACGCAGCCTGTGTCTGGAAGAAATGGACGCAGACCGCGTATGGTCATTGTGTCAGGAGATCATCACCCATGGATAAGCCCGTCATTCAACGCTGTCCGATTGGCTGCGACAGCACCTTGCAAGCCACGGATATTCACCTGCCGGAAGGCATACTTCGTCGTTGCAGTGAATGCGGACAATTACTCAGTTCCTGCAGTCAGTCGCGTTACGACCATACCATGCAGGATTTCAATCATGACGCCGGCACCATGCCGACAGGCAAATCAGCGCGGCGTCACCGTCAACGCATTGGTGCGATTTTGCGCGAGGCCATCGACTTTCTCGATCAGCCAGCAGACAGCGTGAGGTTTCTTGATGTTGGTTGCTCCAGTGGTTCAGTACTACACATTGCCAGTGAGATGCACATCGGTACCGTTTGCGGTGTCGAGCCTGCCCCTAAAGCGGCTGCCACGGCACAGCAACTGGGCTATGCCGTATTCAGCGGCTATTTACATGAAGCTGCCTATGCCGATGCCAGCTTTGATCTGGTCACGACTTTTGAGGTAGTCGAACACCTGGCCGATGCCGGAAGCATGGCCAAGGAAGTCAGCCGGATTCTTCGTCCCGGTGGCTTATGGCTGATCGGCACAGGCAACGCCGAATCATGGACGGCTGAGCGACTAAGAGAACAATGGGAATATTATTCCATTGCCCAAAATGGTGGCCATATCAGCTTTTTCAATCCGCGCAGCATTGCCCTGCTTGGCCAGCGTCACGGCATGAGTGTTGCTTACCTGCGTACCAAGCGAACGCTCGGCTCACCACCGGCAGCGCGCACACGATTGGGCAAACTGCGCGACGAACTGATGGCCATCCCGGCACGGCTGACAGGCCGTGGCCATGATATGCTGGCGGCACTGCGTAAACGCTGATGACAACGGCCTTCCACATCGTTGAACCGACGTTCAACAGCACCGCAGGACACTGCCATACAGTGGTGCATTCGCTGGCTGTGGCGGCGCGTCAGTATGACCCGGATATCGCGGTTCATGTCTGGTCGGGGCATCGGCTGAGTGCAAACTGTATGGCTGATGCCGATGTGTGTTTGCATCCGTTATTTCACCGCCGGATTCGCCGCCTGCAATTATGGTGGTTACTGGGCAAGCTGGCGCGCAGTGGCCAGCGGGTATTATTACCCACGGCAGGGCGTTCGGAACTGGCACTGTTTGCCGCCCTGCCGGCAAGCTGGCGAAAACAGGCGCGCATCTGGTTTTACCTGCATCAGTTGCGCATGGACGGCGCACGTGGCAAACGCCTGCAATTGCTGGGTGAACGCCTGCCGGATGCACGCATCCTCTGTACCCACAAGGAACTGCAACGCCTCATGCAGGCAGCAGGCTTTCGCCATGCCCGCTTGCAGCCCTGCCCTTTTGAACCACCGCAACATGCTGTTCAGACGGTGCCGTTTAAGCATATTATTTTCCCCGGTGAGGCGAGGCTGGACAAAAACCTGCCCTTCCTCGTCGATCTGCTGCGCCATATGCGTCAGCAGCGCGCGACCATACCGGTCATGATTCAGGCTGCGCCCAATCATCATGGCGTGTTTGCACCGGCCATTCAACGGGTTCTGGATGCCTTGCAACAGGTAGGCTACGCGCATCTGACGATGCCTGCGCGTGCCTTCGACGGTGAGGAATACCTGGCACAGTTTAGCGGCGGCATCTGCCTGCAACCCTACCGGGTAGAGGATTATGCCAGTAAAATCAGCGGCATCACCCTGGATGCCCTGACCCGTGGCTGCCCGTGCATCGCCATGAAAGGTACGTGGCCTGCTGAAGTGGCAGGCGAATTTGCCGCTGGCGTGGTCTGCGAGCGACTGGATGCAGCGCAATGGTATGCGGCCATCAACACAGTGATCAGGCAATATGCCGTTTACCAGCAACGCTGCCAGCAGGCCATGCAGGTGCTAACCGAACGTCACCACCCCCTGCGCACCCTTGAAACCCTGTGGAGCGAGGCATGACCCCACCGATTTCTGTCTATATCATGACCTATAACGAAGCTGATAAAATCGCTGATGCCATTGCCAGCGTACAGTGGGCGGATGAGATTCTGGTGATCGATTCCTTTAGTGAGGACGATACGCCGGATATTGCCGAGGCCATGGGGGCGAAGGTGGTGAATGTGCCATTCAAAACCTTTGGCCAGATTCGCAATGCGGCCATCGCCGCCTGTTCGCATGCGTGGGTGTTCAGCCTGGATGCCGATGAACGTTGCACCCCGGCAGCACGGGATGAAATCCTGGCAACAATCCGCCAGCCGCAGGCCGATGCCTATTTCGTACCACGCAAAAACTGGTACCTGGGTCGCTGGGTAATGCACAGTGGCTGGTACCCGGATTTTCGTCAGCCGCAGTTATTCCGCAAGGAATGCATGCGTTTTGAAGAAGCGGATGAAGTGCATGAAAGCTATCATATCAATGGCACAACCGCTTACCTGACACAGGATATTGTGCAAATTCCGTTCAAGGACATTGAGCAAATGGTGCACAAGATGCAGCGTTACTCAACGCTGGGCGCGGAAAAACTGGCTCGTCAGGGCAAACGCGGCGGCTTCTGGAAAGGGTTGCTGCATGGTCTGTGGGGCTTTTTCCGCCTCTACATCCTTAAGCGGGGCTTTCTTGATGGTGCGGCGGGCTTTGTCATCGCTGTGGGTAATTTTGAAGGCACGTTCTACCGCTACGCCAAACTGGCCGCCAAAGGCAAGCAACTGGATATGCCGCCTGCTGCCTGGAAAGACGACTGAGTTCAATAACACAGCGCTATTTAGCGTAGTTGCACAAAGCGCAAGGGCGTCAGGGCGGCATCGGCACGCGGCGTAAAACCGTGCAGGCGAGGGCCACTGACGGCTACAACAGGCTCATACCATAAGGGCAGATACACCAGATCGTCGTGCATTTTTCGCTCTACCTTGCGATACAGTTGCTGGCGCTTCGTGATACTCGCTGCCGCCCTGGCTTCATCCAGCCAGCGATCCACATCGGTATTGCGGTAACGGCCACGATTGGCCCCTTTGGGCGGCCACATGGAGGAGTGCAGAATCCAGCGGTAAATATCTGCATCGGAAATACCCACCCATGAAAGGGAAAACAACTGAAAATCTCCGCGTTTGATGCGGGCATAGAAGGCTCCCCATTCCAGTGATTCCACGTTTACATCCAGACCAATCCTGCGCCATTGATCGGCGATGGCCGTGGCCAGTTGCAAGCGTTCGGGATTGGTGCTGGTGCGATACGTCAGATGCGCCCGCCAGCCATCTGCTTGCCGAGGCAGTCCGGCAGCATCAAGCAGGGCTTCGGCCTGTTGCGGATCATAATCAAAAGCCACCAGCCTGGCAGATGCCCAGTGGCGGGGGGTCAGCACGGTTTCTGCCAGTACGGGAGCATCGCGCAGTAGGGCGCGTTTTAAGGCAGCGCGATCAAGCGACAGCATCAGCGCCTTTCGCACGCGAAGATCACGCAGCAGGGGATCCTGCATATTGATCCCGATATAACTGAAGGTGGTTGACGGGGTGGTGGCAATCTTCACGCCCGGCTGCCGCCGCAGAAAATCCAGCATATGCAAGGGAAAATCATTTTGCATGAAATCAATTTCACCGCGTGCCAGCTTGAGTGCGCGCGTCACCGCATCCTTGACGCGAATGAACTCCACGTAGGTCGGCCCCTGCCCTGTCGCCTGGCGCCGTTGCAGCAGCAGGCGTTGGCCCTGCCATGATTTGGCGATAAAAGGGCCGCAGCCAGTAATGATGCCGGTGTGCTGAGGCATGGCAGCCAGTCGGCGTGGCAGAATGCCCACACTCAAACGCGTTAATAATGAACTGTCCGGGCTGGATAATTGCAGGCGAAGATGCCGTGCATCAATGGCTTCGATATGTTCCACCACAGCAAAGCCGGCGCGCAGCGGACTGCCACGCGCCGGATCGAGAATGCTGTTCAGCGTCGCGACTACATCGGCAGCTTCCAGCCGTTGGCCATCGTGAAAAAACACATCATCGCGCAGCGTGAACAACCACTCCCGTGGCGAGACCTGCTGCCAGCTTGCGGCAACATCCGGCCTGGGCAGAAAATCCTCTCCCTGCTTCACCAGACCGCGATGCATCAGCGCCTGAATTTTTTGCGAGGCGGCATCTGTCGCATAACGGGGATCAAGGCTGATGGGCATGTGCGCCAGCCCCACGCGCAACCAACCGGCTGGAACGCGCTGCTGCGTGCAACTGCCCAACAGCAGCAAGCATAGCACATACAGGCAGCACCGTTTGATCACGCGTGTTGCCAATACGTCATGCACTCCACATGGCCGGAAAAAGGAAACAGATCCAGCGCCCGCGCCGCCTGCAAACGATAGCCTTGTGCCGCCACCAACCCGGCATCACGGGCGGCAGATGCCGGATCGCAATGCACCATCACGATGCTGCCAGGCAACAAACGATGCAGCTGTCGGCACACGGCTTTCGCCCCCTTGCGTGGTGGGTCGAGGATCAGGCAATCGGCTCCTGTCATGCTTTCCGTCGGTTGAAAACGCCCCAGCAAATCAAGCTGATGATAATGCGCTGGCAAGCCATGGCGTTTCGCCGTTGCGTTGGCCGCGCGCACGCTGGCAGGATGGACTTCAAAGCCTTCGACCCGTCGCCCTTCAGCGGCCAGCGGCAGCGAAAGATTGCCAATACCGGCAAACAAATCGACGATATAGGCAGAGCTTGGCAGCCACGCCTGCAGCTGTTGAATCATCTGCCGGTTGCCTGCGGCATTGCCCTGCACAAAATCATCCGGGCCGACCTGCAACAGCAATTCACCGTCAGCGACAGGCAAAGCATCGTGAAATTGCCGCACAGGGCGATGAAGCGGACGACTCACCGCCGCATGATGCCACCACCACTGAATAGCTGTTGTTGCCACGGACAAGGGAAGATCGCCGGGTACTGGCAACCGCGATGGCTTGTTGTCATATTCGAGTACCGCATGTATGCCGTCACTCAATAGCACGGCAGAACAGGCGCTGGCGCCCCGGCATGCCGCCGCAGGCCAGCGCGCCAGCAGTTCATTCAGCGCCTGCTCAAGCACCATGCAATGCGCATGCGTCAGCAGCTGATGTGATCGCGGCGCATAAAAGCCCGGCCTGCCCTGTGCATCCAGATGCCAGCGAACGCGTCGCCGCCGCGAGGCAGGCACATCAGCGGCATGCCATTGAACATCGCCATGCCATACCGCCTGCAAGGCACGCCTGACCCAGTCCGACTTGATGGCGGCTTGCGCTTGTGGCTGCACATGCTGAAAGACGCAGCCACCGCATTGCCCAGCCAGCGCGCAGGGCGCTTCACAGCGGCTGGCGGAAGGCTGCAACACATCGACCAGTTGCGCCCACCGCACGCCATGACGCAGACCGTCAGGGCGATAGCTGATGTGTTCGCCCGCGATCACACCACCTAGCAACACTTCGCCCTGAGCATCACGCACACGCCCGGCGCCGCCGGGCAGAATTTGCTCCACAACCCCCTGCGCCGTCATTGACGTAGAAAATCATCCATGCGCGCCACCGCCTCGTCAATCGTGCAATCATCCGTGGCAAGGCGAAAATCAGCGCACTGCTGGTACCAGGGACGGCGCTGCCGATCCAGCTCGCGCAGGCGTACCAGCGCATCGTCACCTTGCAGAACAGGCCGATTGCCATCCCCGGCAACGCGCCTGGCCAGTACTTCCGGCGATGCATCCAGCCAGATCACCGTACACTGGCCAAGTTGCCGACGGTTATTGTCGCGTATGATCACGCCGCCGCCGGTGGCCAGCACGCAGCCCTGTGGCGAGGCAATACACTGCTCCAGGCAGGCGCTTTCCAGCACTCGAAAGGCATCTTCGCCATCTTCAGCAAAAATACGCGGAATTGCCTTGCCGGCCTGCTCAACAATACGCGCATCAAGATCGACAAACGGTAGCCCCAGATGCCGGGCCAGCGCTTGCCCCAGTGTACTCTTGCCAGCGCCCATCAGGCCGATGAGCGCAATCACCGGTTTTGTCATGGAAATTCCAGAAACCGCTCAATCTTGTCGCACACATGATCGATGGGTTCCTTGTTTACCAGGGATTCAACAATGCGTTCGTTCAGCTCTTCTGCCACACTCCGCTCAAAGCCAAAGGCTTTGGCCACGGAATAAAAAATGGCGCCTTCCCGTTCATCGGTTTCGCCATCAGCCAGCATCATGGCGGCAATTTCCACCAGTTGCTGCACCTTCTCCCGTGTTTTTCGCGGCACGACAAAACGCGTCGCATCCGGCGCGTCCATGATTTTTTGCAGTTCTTCTTCAGACAATTCGACTCGCTGACAAACCGCTTTGAGGCAAGCCATTTCAGATTCTGTCACTTTGCCATCAGCTTTCATCAGCGCAACGATGTTTTTCACTGCGGACTTTTTTTCTCTCGACGACGGCCATTCAAACCATGCCATACGATTAACTCCTATTGCGATCAGGCGCTGTAGCATGCCTGACGAAGCGATAGTCTATCCGGTTTTTCCGTTTGGGGAATAAGCACCGCTTTTCCGACGACGTTTTGACGATAGGGTTGCAGCAGTTTCAGCACCATCGGAGGGAAACATGAGCAATATGGATCAGGACGCGTTTGACTATCACAGCAAGCCGGTGCCGGGCAAGATTTCTGTTCGCGCCAGCAAGCCCTGTATCACCCAGCGCGATCTGTCGCTGGCCTATACCCCCGGTGTTGCGGCACCCTGCCTGGCCATTGCTGACGACCCATCCAAAGCTGATGACTACACTTCACGG
Source organism: Mariprofundaceae bacterium (assembly GCA_015488125.1). GTDB lineage: Bacteria > Pseudomonadota > Zetaproteobacteria > Mariprofundales > Mariprofundaceae > AB-137-C09. The sequence continues at coordinate 9,126 of WFOJ01000050.1, read as the reverse complement.
GCCAATCTGGTCGGTGTGATCAGCAATGGCACGGCTGTGCTTGGTCTCGGTGATATCGGGCCACTGGCAGGCAAACCGGTGATGGAAGGCAAGGGCGTATTGTTCAAACGCTTTGCGGATATTGATGTTTTCGATATTGAACTGGATGAGAAGGACCCCATGGCCATGGTCGAAACCATTGCCCGCATGGAGCCGACCTTTGGCGGCATCAACTTAGAAGACATCAAGGCTCCCGAATGCTTCATCATCGAGGAAGAACTGAAAAAACGGGTCAACATCCCCGTGCTGCACGACGATCAGCATGGCACAGCCGTGATTCTGGCTGCTGCTTTTCTCAATGCCCTACATTTGCAGAACAAGGATATCGACAAGGTGAAAGTGGTTTGCCTGGGAGCCGGTGCTGCCGGCTTTGCCTGCATGAAGCTGATCGAGCAGCTCGGCGTGCCGCGTGAGCATATTCTGTTTCTTGACCGCAAGGGCGTGATTCATCATCAGCGCGAGGAAGAACTGCCACCACACAAGGCGTATTTTGCCACCAGCCGCAGTGAACGGACGCTGGCAGAAGCCATGCAGGGCGCGGATGTTTTTATCGGCCTCTCGCAGGGAAATATGGTGTCACCGGATATGTTGCGCAGCATGGCCGAACGTCCCATCGTTTTTGCCATGGCTAACCCGACCCCGGAAATCGCTTACGATCTGGCCATGAAAACACGCAAGGACCTGATCATGGCCACAGGCCGTTCAGATCATCCGAATCAGGTCAATAATGTGCTGGGCTTTCCTTTTCTTTTCCGGGGGGCGCTGGATGTGTGCGCCACCTGCTTTAATGAAGAAATGAAAATCGCCGCCGTCCATGCCCTGGCTGAACTGGCACGCGAGGATGTTCCTGCCTCAGTGCTTGATGCCTATGGCGAAGAAGATCTTCGTTTCGGCCCCTTGTATATTCTGCCCAAGCCTTTTGACCCACGCCTGATTCAGGTGGTGCCGCTGGCCGTCGCCAAGGCCGCCACGGCTACCGGCGTCGCCCGCAAGCCCTTGCAGGATGCTGATCAATATGCAGAGGCCCTGCTCTCCCGCATCAATCCTTCACGCTATTTCATGCGCAGCGTGATTGAACAGGCACGTCATCACCCCCTGCGTCTGGTATTGCCTGAAGGCGAAGACCCTGAGGTGATCCGCGCTGCGGCGCTGATGCGTGAAGAAGGCATTGCCTTGCCCACCCTGATTGGCCAGGGCAGTCTGATTGCCGCACAGGCCCGATCACTGGGGGTTTCCATGGATGGTATCCAGGTGCTGGATCCCCGGCAGGAGCGCAGCAAGCTGGAAAGCTTCGCCGATGCCTGGTATTTTGATCGCAAACGCCAGGGGGTGTTGCGCCGTGGTGCTATCCATACCCTGCGCCATAATGCCAATGTGCTCGGTGCCGTGATGGTACGCCAGGGCTTTGCCGATGGCATGATTACGGGTCGCAGCGGTCACTATAATGATGCGCTTGGCCCGATCCTCAAGGTGCTTGGTCATGGTCCGCATGGAGAACGCTACCACGTTTATGGCATGTATGTGATGATGATGGAAGATCAGGCCTATTTCTTCGCCGATTGCACTGTCAATGTGGACATGAGCCCGGAAGAACTGGCCGAGCTGGCAGTACTGGCAGCCAGCACCGCAGAGTCGCTGGGCTGCCCAGCACGGGTGGCCATGCTCTCATTCTCCAATTTTGGTAGCAGTCGGCACGCCGGCGCCAGCAAAGTCGCCAAAGCTGTTGAAATCCTGCACCGGAATCACCCTGATTTGCAGGTTGATGGTGAGATGCAGGCCGATACAGCCGTCAATGCTGCCATTCTCCATCGTTACCCTTTCAGCCATCTGCGCGAGCCTGCCAATGTGTTGATTTTCCCAACCATGCAGGCGGGCAATATTGCCTGCAAGCTGTTACATGAATTAGGTGGTGGCACGGCCATCGGCCCGATTCTGCTGGGATTGCCACAACAGGTGCATGTGTTGCATACCGATGCACCGGCGGAAGATATGCTCAATCTGGCAGCCATTGCCTCTGCCCGACACGCCATGCAGGCATAGGCTGTGATTCGTCTGTATGTGAACCAGCCGCTGGCTGTCAACATGCACTGCGAACTTACGGCCGATGCTGCCCGCTATCTGCGTCAGGTGATGCGTCAGCAAGCTGGCAATTCACTGCTACTGTTCAATGGTCAGGGCGGCGAATATGAAGCGGAAATCCTGGCGCTCCACCGTCATGGAGGCACATGCATGATCCGTCGTCATGATGATGTATCGCGTGAACTGCCCTATGCCGTACACATCATCCAGACGGCCAGCCGCAGCGAGAAAATCGAACAGGTACTGCAAAAAGCGACCGAACTTGGTGCCAGCACGTTTTGCATTACCACCAGCGAGCGATCGCAACTTCGTCTGCCGGAAAACAAGCTCTCGTCCCGCCTTGCGCGTTGGCAGAAAATCATTATTGAAGCGGCTGAACAAAGCGGCCGCACCATGGTACCAACGGTGACATGGCTAGCGCATCTGCGCCAACTGGATCATGACAACGCTTGTTCCTGCTATCTTCATCCCATGGCAAAGGCAGGTATCAGCACCTTGTCCGGTCAGCTCATGCAGGGCGGAAACGTTCGTCTGGCCATTGGCCCGGAGGGTGGCTGGAGCGCTCAGGATCGCGAACTGCTGGAACAGCGGGGCTTTCAGGGAATACGCTTTGGGGCACGTATCATGCGCACGGAAACAGCCGCGCCGGCATTGCTGGCCGCCATGCAGGCCTTGCATGATACACAACAACACCAGTGAGTAACAAAACGATGACGAAAAAAACAGCAAAACCACGTGGATTAGGCAAAGGCCTGGACGCCTTGCTGATGGATGAACCCGAAGAAACATCCGCTCTGCAAAGCCGCCTGGTGCCTGTCGCCTCGATTACGCCCAACCCGTATCAGCCACGCACCATCTTTCGCGAAGAAGAGCTTGCGGCCCTGGTAGCATCAGTGCGCCGGGAAGGCGTGTTGACACCGGTATTGCTGCGACCTCACGGCGAGCAAGGCTGGCAATTGATTGCCGGTGAACGTCGCTGGCGCGCCGCACAGGCTGCCGGTCTTGATGAAATACCGGCGGTTGTACGCGACGTTAGCGATGCGCAGGCGTTGGAGTTGGCCATTATCGAAAATGAGCAACGGGATAACCTGAGCGCCATTGAATCAGCCCGTGCCTATCAGCGTTTGATGGAGGAATTTGCTTACACGCAACAAAAAGTGGCCACGCAACTGGGGGTTTCACGCTCACACGTTAGCAACACCCTGCGTTTACTGCGTCTGCCGGAGAAAGTGCAGCAGTTGGTCGCTACGCGCCAACTGGAAATGGGGCATGTGCGGCCACTGGTCGGCATGGAGCCAGCCAGAGCCGAAGCACTGGCACAGGAGGCGCTGCAACAGCAATGGAGCGCTCGTCGTGTCGAACAAGAGGCCAAACGCAGCCAGCAAAAACAGCCTTCAGGCGATGTGATCGCTGATGCCGATATCCTGGCGCTTGAGGATGAGTTGTGCCGGGCATTGTCGCTGAAGGTGCATATTCGCCACAAAAAGAATGGCGGTGGGGAAATCCGTATTCAGTACGGCTATGCTGGCGAACTGGATCAGTTGCTCAAGCGCCTGCGGCAACAGGCATGAAGATCGCAGGCCAGCATCACCGCGCTGTCGAATGGAGCGTGCAACAGCAATGCCCGCGCTGGCTGAATCAGTGTCTGCTGCCTTTTGCCGTTCGCTGGCGTGAATCCGGTGATCCGGAGACCATTTGCCAGGCCATTGAAACCATGGAAGTGCGTGGCGCGCCAAGCATTGGCGCCTTTGCCGCCCTTGGGCTGGCGCTGGCCTTTGCCAGGGATGAAGCGCGCTTTTTCAGCCACTGGTTGCCGCGCTTTCGCGCCACCCGTCCTACTGCGGTCAACCTCTTTCACGCCTGCGATGCCATGGCGCAAACCGCCAGCGAAGCGACCAGTGCGCAACACATGATTGCCGCCGCCTGTGCCTACGCCGATGCCGAAGTGCAGCGCAATCAGGTCATGGGCGAACATCTGGCCGAGCGACTGGCTACAGGTCAACGCCGCATTCTGACCCACTGCAACGCTGGCTGGCTGGCCGCTGTTGACTGGGGTACAGCCACCTCGGGGATTTATCAGTTACAGGCACAGGGTGAATCGCCTTTTGTGCTGGTGGACGAAACCCGCCCGCGTCTGCAGGGCGCGCGACTGACGGCCTGGGAATTACAGCAACAGGGCATTGATTGCTGTTTGCAGGCCGATGGCGCTGCCGCCTGGATGATGCAGCAGGGCAAGGTCGATGCTGTGGTCACCGGGGCCGACCGTATTGCTGCCAATGGCGATGTCGCCAATAAAATCGGCACCTATGCACTATCGCTGGCGGCCAAGGCGCACGGTATCCCCTTTTACGTCGCGGCGCCGCTGAGCACCATGGATGCCCACTGCCCTGATGGCCAACACATCCCCATCGAAGAGCGGGGCAGCGAAGAACTGACGCATGCACAAGGTGAAACTGCTGATGGCAAGATGTTGCAACTACGCATTGCCAGCCCCGGCGTGAGCGCAGCCAACCCCGCCTTTGATGTTACCCCTTATGCCAATATCACCGCCATCATTTGTGAACATGGGCAATGGCCATGATTCGCAGGCCGTCGTTTTTCCGCCTGAAACGCGGCACACTACGCGCCAGAAAAACAACAGCAGCCATAACAGCATACCGGCAGGATAACTCTGATATGACATGTGCGCACGCGGCGCATCGGCTCTTGCAAGTTAAGCCTTGCTGCCTAAGCTTCCCTTCTCCTGCCTGTCAGGGTTGATTTTATATACCGGGACACCCATGATTATACTGAAAACACCTGAAGATATTGATGCCATGCGGCCGGCATGCCGGTTGGCTGCTGACACACTGGAGATGATCGCCGGGCATATTCGTCCGGGCATCACCACAGAAGCCATCAATACCCTGGTTCATGAATATACACTGGACCATGGTGGTATTCCTGCGCCGCTGAACTACCATGGTTTTCCCAAATCTGTATGCACCTCCGTTAATCATGTGGTCTGCCATGGCATCCCGAGCAACAAGAAATTGGTCGCCGGTGATATTATCAATGTTGATGTAACCACGATTCTTGATGGCTGGCATGGCGATACCAGCCGCACGTTCTATGTTGGTGACGTCAAACCTCATGCCCGCAAGCTGGTGGAAACAGCCAGGGAAGCGCTGGATGCGGGGATCGCCGCCGTGCGCCCCGGGGCCACACTGGGTGATATCGGGCATGCCATCCAGAGGCTGGTGGAATCGCGGCGTTATTCTGTGGTGCGTGATTACTGCGGTCACGGCATCGGCCGGGATTTTCATGAAGACCCAAAGGTACTGCATTACGGCAAGCCCGGACAGGGCCTGGAACTGCAGGAAGGCATGGTGTTCACCATTGAGCCAATGGTCAATGCTGGCAAGCCCGCGGTTAAACTCCTGCGTGATCAATGGACGGTGGTAACCCGTGACAAATCATTATCAGCGCAATTTGAACACACCCTGGCAGTGAGGGAACACGGCGCGGAAATCCTGACACTGCCATCATCCAAAGGAGGAAGTACGTGAGCATTATACCACGGCCAACAGTATTCTGGCAACGCTATCGCCTCATCATACTGATCATCCTTCTGGTACTCGGCCTGATGGGTTTCTGGCTGTATGCCTTGTCGCAACAATCCCGCCCCTTTGTGGTGGCCATGGCCAGCATGCCCGTACCCGCCAGTGAGGTGCCGCCGAAAGATGTGGAGCACGAAATGCCACTTTCCGCCAGCCAGATCAAAGCCGACTCCCCCACCCTTGCCGGCATGGCGTTTGTGGATATTCATTGCCTGCTGATCAACAAAGAGCTGGATTCCTTTGGCGGCTGGTTTCCTAACGACGTATTTCCGTTCACCCGCTTGCTGGATAACAAGGTCAACTTTCAGTTAGGCATGCGGGAAACCCTGTTGCGTTCGTTGCTGGTGTTGCGGGAAAACCTTTCGCGTCAAGATCGTACAACCAGCGCCCTGAATGCCAATGTGCAAAAAGCCTATGGCCATATGTCGGTTTCGCCTGATTCCTGGATGTTTCCGCGCTATGAAAAGGAACTGCGCAAAACCATACAACTGCTGAACCAGTACAGGGACGAGCTGAAAAACGGCAAGGCGGGCTTCTTTTCCCGCGCTGATACCCTGGTACGCCTGAATGAACAGTTTGCTTCGTTACTGGGGGCGGAAACATCTGCCTTAACAGCACCGGATATCAGCATGTTCGACAGTGATGATCGTTTTTATCATGCCAAGGGCGTGGCCTATGCCTTATATGAGATCTATCAGGTGCTGAACTTTGAATATGCCAGCGTACTGGAAAAAAATGATGGTCACAAGCTCATGCAGAGTATCATCAACCAGCTTGAGCATGCTTATTTTGAGCCGGACATCGTGTTTAACGGTGACGACGAATCATGGCGTAACAACCACCTGAAACAACTGGCCACACGCTTATACAGCGTGCGCCAGAAGATGAATTCAGTGAACAGCGTGTTGCAACACAGAGCAGCTTCTTCAGCAGGCTGAATAGGGGGAACCAATGGCGATTCGCACATGCCCTGAATGCCATCGCGGCTTCATGGAAGAAGAACAACACTGCCCGGCCTGCGGCGCTGATTTACTGGCCAGTCGGGCAAGCAAAACATGGTTGCGACAAATCAAGGTATATATCGCGGTGGTGATGGCAGGCATTATGATGCTGGCGCTGACCATGCCCCGATTGATGCACACCGCGCATGATGCAGCGCCGGATACAGTTCTTGTGGCGATCGCCATCGCTGGTGGTCTGGCTACCCTTGGTGGACTGTTTGGCCTGGCCATCGCCATTTTCTTTTACTTTCTGTGGCAAAAGAAGACCCGGGCCAGGCAGTGACCGACAATACACCGTTTTGCATAGCCTGGGATGGCCGCATCCTGGCCTGGTATCATCCCGAACTGGGCTTGCAACACGAAGAAGTCAATGCTGAAACAGATGCATTGCCAGCGTGTGAGGCATGGCAACTGATCGACGACCACGATCACCCTGTGGCTATCTGGTATGCTGAATCGCTGCTGACTCGCAATATTCATCTGCCGCTTGCCTCAACCGCCATAGTCGATGACGAAATGCTGCAACAGGAACTGGTCGAACGAGCTGGTATTAACGCTGGCGACTGGTGGTTATGCTGGGATGTTTCACGCGATCCTGAAGGCGGCATCCGGGGCATGGTGTTCGCCATGCCAAGGGCCTTGAAGGAGGATATGCAAGCGCATCCCCACTGGCAACGACTCACCCACCTTGGCGTCGATCTTTGGCATCGCCTGCAACAGTGGAAGCATGAGGATGCAACAGCGCAGGCCATTGTTGATGAAGATACGGAGGGATTGTGTCTGGGGTTTCACCGCCAGGGCTGCTGGTATGGCATGCGACGGCTGAATGGTGCAATGGATGATCATCTCTGGCAGGAAGCCTTGTGTTCTTTGCAGGCGATGGGTTTCGATATGGCGCAGCATGCCCTGACTGGCCAGTTATCCGGCAAAAGCGTGGCATATATAGAAGCTGCGGGCGGGCAGTGGCAGGGTGAAACCCTTGATGAATTGCTACCCCGTTACCATGCCAGTTTACGAACGATCAGCACGGGCGTTGCACGATCTGCCATGAACTTTCGTCATGGTCAATGGGCGGCCAGCGGAAACTGGCAGGCTTTGCGCCCCTGGCGACGCGCGCTGATCCTGGCTGCCTGCATGGCATTGCTGGCGGTCGCTTCGCTGCTACACAGCAATGCACAATTGGAAGATCGTATTGCTGCGCAACAAGCGCGGTTGATGACGGCATTTCATCAGGGACTGCCAAGGGAAACGGTGATCATTGACCCGCTGGCCCAACTTCAACGAGCAAGCGCGGCCACAACACAACGAACCGATGCCCGGCTAACGCATGATTTACAGGTGATTGCGAGCATTTACCGCGACCTTCCCTGGCAATTACAACGCCTCAGCCTGCAACGCGGCACCATGCAGCTAAGCGGTCATATTCGCGATATTCAGACGCTGAACCAACTCCAACAGCGGCTACAGCGCAAGCTTGGTTATACAGTATCGGTGATTGACACCAATCTGGGCGAAAAGCAGCTTGGTTTTCGACTGGAGTGGTCATGGTCATAAAACAATGGCGGGAACAATGGCTGTTACTGCAGGAGGCATGGCAGGCCCGTTACCATCAACTTCAGCCGCGTGAACAGCGTATGTTATTGTTTGCCGCACTGATATTGCCGCTGATCCTGTTCTGGTTTGGTCTCTGGCTACCGCTACAGGATCGGCATGATCAGCTGATGCAAACGCTGAAAACCTCGCAACAACAAGCTGATGAGGCTGTGATGCTGGCAAAGCATTTGCAACAATCCGACCGTCAGCGCACACCGGAGGTCGCCACGGGCAGCCTGCTATCCCGGATTGACAAGCTGATCGCCGCCCGGCACCTGCGCCAAACCGTCAAACAAATGAAACCTCAGCCCGGTATGGATGGCAAACAGCGGCTGCGCCTGAGCTTCAAACCGCTGACGTATGCCAAAGCCAGTCGGTTTCTGCTGGCGGTCGAGCAGCAAGGATTACCGATCGAACAGATGAAAATGGAACGTCAGGAATCCGGCTATGTTCGCCTGCAATTATTGATCGGGCCATTGCCATGAATCCGTTGCGCCTGCACACCTTATTGCTGGTGTTTCTGCTGTCGCTGTTCATTTTCATCCCTCTACGCTGGGATGCCGAGCCGTGGCTGCGGCAGCAGCTGGCCAACATACAGCAACAACTGCCGCTACATATTGATGTGGCATCACTCAAGTGGTCAGGGCTGGGCGTGACAGCCACAGGCGTTGACATGCAGACCACCGACCGGCCCGATGCGGTACACTTCAGGCATCTGCGCGTGGAGCCGGACTGGCTGCCATCCTTACAGGGAAGACCAGCTGTTCGCCTGCAATGGCAGGGAGACCCCGGTGAAGGCAGGCTGTCGCTGGGGC
>WFOJ01000049.1 GCA_015488125.1 Mariprofundaceae bacterium | reverse complement strand
CAAGTAATACGCCAGCAGAAAATAATAAGGGCGTGGCTGCCAGCAAGTCGAACTGAATGGCGATTATGCCGGCCTGTTCGCCAAACATCCCCGTGAGTACGGGCAGCCCGATATAAGTGAAGTTGCCAAACGAAGCGGCCAGCAACAAGGCCCCGAGGGTGTTTGCCGAACAATGAAAAGTAGGAATAAAACGGTAGGCCAGCCAAGCAAAAGCAGCCGAAGCGAGTATGCACAAGGCGGCCAGCGCCGGGATGCGGAAGGTGTTGCTGTCAACGCCGGCTTGCCAGAGCATGTGCAGCACCAGGGCAGGCAAAAACCACAGGTAAACACTGCGGGTAAGCGCCTGACGATGATTTTCGGCGGCATCATCCGAACCCAGGATGTGCCGCCAGACAGCGCCAATAACGATCAGCAAAGCCATGCTGACAAGATAGGTCAGCATGGTGTGGTTACGAAACAGTCACGCAAAAGATGTTGGTGGTTTATGCGCTCGGAAGGATTAGAAACGTTCAGCGATATGGAGAATATCCTGCGATGCTCTGGCGGATATTTCCGAGGCACGGCGGATGGTTTCCAGTACGGACGCATCAATCGCGGATTCGATCATCAGCTCCAGTGCGGCGAGCTGTTCGTCGCCGATCGTCTGGCAACATTCCTCGCCAATCTGCTGGCGAAAACGCTGGACAATTTGTGCAGCATGCTTGCCTTCGTTCATCGTCTTGTCTCCTCGATATGCAGTATATCGGTGACCAGATGGTGTTCGCCCCTTTCGTAAACCTGCGATGCGCTGCCGACGATCAGCGGATCCGGAGGGCAGGCGATGCTTTCATTCTTGTCAGGGTAATCCATCCGCGACAGGAAATGACGCATGCAGTTGACGCGGGCGCGTTTTTTGTCATCCGATTTGATCACCGTCCACGGTGCATCATTGGTGTCGGTATAGAAAAACATGGCTTCCTTGGCTGCCGTGTAGTCATCCCATTTATCCAGGCTGGCAAGGTCAACAGGAGAAAGCTTCCACTGTTTGAGCGGATCCACCTTGCGTGCCTGAAAGCGACGAAATTGCTCTTCACGGGAAACAGAAAACCAGTATTTGTAAAGAATGATGCCATCATTGGTCAGCATGCGTTCCAGTTGTGGACACTGGCGCATGAACTCCAGGTATTGCCGGGCTGAACAAAACCCCATGACGCGTTCAACACCGGCTCTGTTGTACCACGACCGGTCAAAAAGCACCATTTCACCGGCAGAAGGAAGATGCTCGATATAACGCTGGAAGTACCACTGGCCCAGTTCGCGTTCGCTGGGCTTTTCCAGCGCCACGACTCTCGCATGGCGAGGGTTGAGATGCTCCATGAAGCGTTTGATGGTTCCACCCTTGCCCGCAGCGTCGCGGCCTTCAAACAGCATCAGCACACGCATGCCCTGCTCGCGTACCCAGCTTTGCACCTTGAGCAGTTCAACCTGCAACTGCGCCTTGAGTTTTTCATACTCGGTGCGTTTCATTTTTTCCTGATAGGGGTAGATGCCTGCTGCATAATATTCCTTGAAGGATTTTTTGATGCTGGCAGCAGAAGAAAGCGGATCAGTGCTGTCCGGTGTTGCTGGTTGCTCCGCAGGGGTAGTCATTTGTCCTGCATCAGAGGCTGTAATGTTTCGGGGTCTCAGGCAGTACCTGCGTATCCTCGAAGTTGCTGGATTCCCGGGTTTTTACATTGGTGCCGCATTTTGGGCATTCATACATTGCTGCCTTTTCGGCCTGAAAAATATTTTTGCATCGGGGGCATTCAATTTTTACCTGACTCATGGTAGCTCCTGTGAAACAGACGGTGCGATTGCACCTCTCCCGCCTTTAACGATTTTTGCAGACACGGGTGCGCAGCTGACCACCTGCCTGCAAAAGCGCATCCTGCTATGATTTTGGCAGAGTTTCAAGGGACCTCTTACTCCACGGCAGGGCAATCGCATTAAAATTCTGGCCTGCTGGCCTTAGGAATCTTTATTACCTATAGTGCGGAAATGAGTTCTGAAAATAACAAACCCGCTATTCTGTCATATTTCTCAGAGATTCCTGACCCTCGTATCAACAGGAAGAAGCTACAT
>WFOJ01000048.1 GCA_015488125.1 Mariprofundaceae bacterium | reverse complement strand
TCCAGCAAAGGCACGTGCACCGTCAGAATATCGACCAGATCAGCCAGTTCACCGACGCTGGCAACCTTGATCACGCCCATATCGGCAGCCCGTTCGTCGGAAATAAAGGGATCATACACATATACCTGCATATGCAGACCCTTTAGTCGATCACAGACGATGGCGCCGATATTCCCGGCGCCGATGACGCCCGCCCGCTTATTGGTCAGCTCCATGCCCATAAAACGCGCTTTTTCCCACTTGCCTGCCTTTGTTGAAGCATTGGCCAGTGGCAGCATGCGCGCTGCGGAGACAATATGTGCCACGGCCAGTTCCGCTGTTGTTACAGTATTGCCAAATGGCGTATTCATCACCACCACGCCACGCCGGGAACATGCCTGGGTGTCAATATTATCCACCCCGATGCCAGCGCGGCCAATAACCCGCAGGCGACTGGCAGCAGCCAGTAACTCACCCTTTAGCGTTGTCGAGGAACGCACGGCAATGCCATCGTAATCACCGATGATGGCCAGTTTTTCCGCATCGCCAAGGCCTGGGCGATAATCCACGGCAATGCCCTTTTGGCGAAAAATTTCTTCAGCCCTGGGACTCATTTTATCAGCGATCCAGACGCGAGGTTCGGCCATATTCAGGCTCCGTAACAGATAATTTTGGGAAAGTAATCGTCGATGCAACAGTGTGAGGTATGCAAAACAACTCCGGTGAAGGCCTGCAACAGTGACGGCTTACACAATAGCACCCTTCCAGCGTGCGGCGGCATGCTAGAAGTCTGTCGGACGTAAGGCAAATCCGCTCCAGGCGTCTATCGGACTTTGGCAATCATCGCGAGAAACTGCAAAATTGAGCCAAATAGACGGCCTGTTGGCGGCAAATAGCCGCGCTATTTAACAAAGACAGGGCGAAGATGTGGCCAATACCCGATTGTTCGCAGTAGCTTTGTCAAAGTCCGGCAGGCTCCCAGGCTATCAGCATTAACAGCTTTTTATGTTCTGACGAAAAAACATGTTGCACAACACACCGCAATGGCCAACGGCGGATAGTATTTAGTCTTCCTGCTTGCCAATAAAAGCATCCACCAGCAACAGCACCACGGCCACAGTGATGCAGGAATCTGCAATATTGAATGTTGGCCAGTAATAGGCCTGGTCGTCAATAACGACATACCACTGAATAAAATCAACCACATAGCCAAGCTGAATACGATCCCAGATATTGCCTACGGCACCGGCAAGAATAACGGGCAACAGCCAGGCCTCCAGTGAGGCGCTGTGGCGTACACGCCACCACATGGCCAGAACCAGCAGGGCAATAGCGGATGTTATGCCCACCAGCATGGCTGTTCGCCAGGCATGCTGCCAGTCAGCGAACATCGAGAAAGCCACGCCATAATTATGCGCCACGATAATATTGAAGAAATGGTCGATCACGGTGATATGCAAGGTGGGTTCCTGTAGCTCAATCCAGTGCTTGGAAGCCTGATCCGCCAGCAACAACAGGGCAAACAATCCCCATTGATAGTAATATTGTGTTTTCATCCAGTTAGTTGCTGATACGCACCGTGCCATTGCTGCGCAGAATGCGCACGCGATCACCCACATGCAGCTGCATATGGGGACTGCGCTCCTGCACAACGGAAATCACCTGACCATTTTCCCGTTGCAGCGTATATTCGTCTCCCTGACGACGTGTCATGGCCTCTTCTGCTGCGGCGCCTGCGGCAGCGCCAACAGCAGCGCCGACCACTGTCGCTGCCGCCTGGCCTTTGCCACCGCCCACCGAACTACCACCAATACCACCAAGCACGCCACCAATGGCCGGGCCGATCGGTGTTTTTGTGCCTTCAATGACAACGGGGCGCATGCTGATAATCGTGGCATATTCCACCTGATGCACGGCCCTGGCTTCTTCTCTGGAATAGCTGTCACCGGTCAGTGAATTCATGCATCCGGCAAGCGGTGTCAACAAGAATAACAGCCACATGGCTGGAATGATTTTCATATCAGAACTCCTTCACACGTTCGATTTCCCGGAGGCAATGCCGGGCTGCAATTTTATAACATTCTGCCAGCGTCGGATAATTGAACACATTATCCAGCAAATCCTGCACTGTACCATGAAGGTTCATCACCAACTGACCAATATGAATCAGTTCGCTGGCCGCTTCACCAATGATATGTACGCCCAGTAACTTGCCCGTGCTGCGCTCTACATTCAGCTTGAGAAAGCCGCTGTTATCGCCCACAATCTGACCACGCGCACTATCTGCCAGCATGGCTTTGCCAATTACAAAATCCACGCCTTGTTGCCTTAATTCTTTTTCGGTTTTACCCACCCAGGAAAGTTCAGGAATGGTGTAAATAGCCATTGGCATTTGCTGTTGCGGGTTGGGTTGTCGTCCGGCCAGCGCATGCTCGATGGCAATGCGTCCCTGCTCCATGCCTGTGGCCGCCAGTGCCGGACGGCCGATCAAATCGCCAACGGCATAAATATGCGGTACATTGGTGCGATAACAATGATCGACTTCTATCCAGCCGTGCTGATCCATATGAATCCCGGCTCGTTCCGGCTGCAGATAACTGGCATTCGGTTCGCGTCCCTGCGCATAAAGAAGGGTGTCACTGTGCAGGCGCAGCCCCTCTTTGGTGGTGGTCATCACGCCTTGTTCCGGTTTTCGGGTGATGCTTTGCACATGCTGTTGCATGTATAACTGCACGCCAAAATCACGCATGGTATCCATCAGCACGGCGACCACATCTTCGCTCAGATAGGCCAGAATCTGTTGATGCGAATCGATCAGCGAAACCTCCACTCCCATGGCGGCGAAAATGGTGCAGAACTCGCAGGCAATCACGCCGCCGCCGATGATCACCATGGAGCGGGGCAAATAACGTAACTTCAATACCGAAGTGGAATCGAGAACGGTTTCCTTGTCAAACGGTACTGATGCCGGGCGGCGCGGACGCGAGCCGGTGGCCAGAATAATGGTTTCGGCGCTGATGCGGTGCGGCGCATGGTTGGCGGAACTGACTGTCATGCTATGCTCATCGCAAAACACGGCATCACCGGGAATCAGCTCGATGCCATATTGCATCAGTGCATTCAATGAACTGCTTTCCCGCTGGGCAATCACATATTGCTTGCGTCGGTTGACCTCGGCCAGCAAGCCATGTACCGGCCAGCTGGCACGTGAACCAATGGCTTCACGCATGCCCTGCAAACCGTAATGCGACGCCAGCCAGGCAACTTCACGCAGTGATTTGCTGGGGATTGTGCCGGTTTGCAGGCCGGCACCACCAATACGCGGCTTGCGTTCGATAATGGCCACGCGCTTGCCATATTCTGCCGCTTTTAATGCCGCGTGCTGTCCGGCAGGGCCAGAACCCACCACCAGCACATCCACATGAGAAGGTTTCATATTCTGGCGGCTACAGTGGTCATTATTTTTGCCGTTAGCCGCATTAAGGCCCTGACTGGCGAAGGAAGTTTTGCTGCGCCCAGTGAGGCTGCCAGCCGGGCATGTCCCAGCTCATCCTCGCGCATTTGCTCAATAATGCTGCGACTGCTGCGATCCTCAGCAGGAAGCCGCGCCAGATGAGAATCCAGATGGCGCACGACTTGTTTTTCCGTTTCCTCAAGAAAGCCTAAGTTCCACTGGTCGCCAACAGCTCCCGCTGTTACACCAATGGCAAATGAGCCGGCATACCATAAGGGGTCGAGGCGCGAAGGCCTGGCATCCAACGTATCCAGGCGGCGGCGGCACCAGTTCAAATGATCGCTTTCTTCAATCGAAGCCTGTTGCAAGCGTTTGGCAATGGCTGGATCACGGGCCATCAGACTCTGGCCGTGATACAAGGCCTGCGCGGCCATTTCTCCGGCGTGATTCACGCGCATCATGGCCGCTGCCTGCCGGCGTTCCTGACGACTTCCCTGACGGGCCTCCTCCTCATAAGGTTCGGCGGGATAAGGGCGCTGGCTGTGCTGGCGCACAAATATATTGTTCAGCGCCTGATCAACATGGGAAATCAATACATCGGCAGGATGCTGGTGGCGGAAGGTATCATCAGAATTCATGCTTCAACTGTAGAAACTCGGCAAAAAAACTCAAGCCTTATGATGGCATGAGGCAGGGCAATCGCATTAAAATTCTGGCCTGCTGGCCTTAGGAATCTTTATTACCTATAGTGCGGAAATGAGTTCTGAAAATAACAAACCCGCTATTCTGTCATATTTCTCAGAGATTCCTGACCCTCGTATCAACAGGAAGAAGCTACAT
>WFOJ01000047.1 GCA_015488125.1 Mariprofundaceae bacterium | reverse complement strand
CAAGGAGAATGATATGAATATCGACCCCGTATGCGGCATGAAGGTTGCCGAAGACAGTGAACATCAGCGCAGCTTTCGCGGTGTGGACTATCATTTTTGCAGCGCGCATTGCCAGGCACGCTTTGGCGAAGCGCCAGAGCAATACATGGGTGAGAATTGCACCCATGATCCCGTCTGCGGCATGAAGGTCAGCCGCGCTTCAGCCAATCATGTGCGGCATGAGAACCACGATTATTATTTCTGCTCCGCGCATTGTGTGGAGAAATTTTCAGCGGATCCGTCGGCCTACGAAGGTAAGGATGCGGCTTGCCATCATCAGGCAGCAAAAGCTGCTGCCCCTGCCGATCCTGAGGCCATATATTTTTGCCCGATGTGCCCGGGTCAGGAGCAAAAGGGGCCGGGAACCTGTCAGGTCTGCGGTATGGCACTGGAGCCGATGGCGGCGCCGTCGCTGGCAGCGCAAAAGACGGAATATGTCTGCCCGATGCATCCCGAGGTGGTCAGTGATGCGCCTGGCAGTTGTCCGACGTGCGGCATGGCACTGGAGGCGCGCACCGTGGAGGTGGAAGAAGCCAATCCTGAACTGGAGGATATGAGCCGCCGCTTTCGTTTCAGCGTGGTGCTGGCGCTGCCGGTGTTTGTGCTGGCGATGGTGGCCGATCTGGCACCGTCGTGGCTACCCAACGGCTTATCCATGGCGATGGTGCAATGGATGGAGTGTTTGCTGGCGACACCCGTGGTATTATGGGGGGGTAAACCGTTCTTTGAACGTTTCTGGTTGTCGCTAACAACGCAAAACTTTAATATGTTTACCCTGATTGGTCTGGGCGTGGGCGTGGCCTGGCTGTATAGTATGGTGGCCTTGCTGCTGCCGGGCATATTTCCGCCGTTAATGCGCATGGAGAATGGGCTGGTGGATGTCTATTTTGAAGCGGCAGCGGTGATTGTGACGCTGGTGTTGCTCGGTCAGGTACTGGAACTGCGCGCCCGCTCGCGCACCAACGAAGCCATCAAACTGCTGCTCGGCATGGCACCCAAAACAGCGCGCAAGGTGGCCGACGATGGCAGCGAACATGATGTGCCCATGGAAGCGGTGCAGGTGGGTGATGTGTTGCGCATTCGTCCCGGCGAAAAAGTGCCGGTGGATGGTGTGGTGCTGGAAGGCGACAGCCATGTGGATGAATCCATGGTCACGGGCGAACCTGTGCCTGTTCGCAAGAGCGCAGGTGATGCGCTGATCGGCGCAACGGTCAATGGCAATGGTGCCTTGCTGATGCGGGCGGAAAAAATTGGCGCTGACACGCTGCTGGCGCAGATTGTCGGCATGGTGGCCGAAGCGCAGCGTTCGCGTGCGCCGATTCAGAAGCTGGCTGATACAGTGGCGGGCTATTTCGTACCCGCCGTGGTGAGTGTGGCGGCGCTGACCTTTGTTATCTGGTGGTTTTTTGGCCCGGAACCACGGCTGGCGCATGCGGTGATCAATGCGGTGGCGGTGCTGATTATCGCCTGCCCCTGCGCCCTGGGGCTGGCAACGCCGATTTCCATTATGGTCGGTACCGGACGCGGGGCGACGGCGGGTGTGTTAATCAAAAATGCCGAAGCCCTGGAGATCATGGAGAAAGTGGATACCGTGGTGGTCGATAAAACCGGCACACTGACCGAAGGCAAGCCGACGCTGACGCGCCTCACGCCCTTTGCCGATGACGATGAGAGCACGCTGCTGCAATGGGCGGCAACGCTGGAACAGGGCAGTGAACATCCGCTGGCTGCGGCCATTGTTGCCGCTGCCAGCGAGCGTGGCATTCGCCTGGGCAAGGCGGAAGATTTTACCGCTGTCACCGGCAAGGGCGTGCGCGCCACGGTGGACGGGCATACGGTGTTGCTGGGTAACCTGGCGCTGATGCAGGCAGCAGCCATCAACGTCGATGCCAGCATCATCGAAACCATGGAAGCGCAGCAACAGCAGGGCGAAACCGTGATGTTGCTGGCCGTGGATGGTCGTTTATGCGCCAGCCTTGGCGTCTCTGACCCAATCAAGGCAACCACAGCCGATGCCGTGCGCGCACTGCATGATGAAGGTGTGCAGGTGGTTATGCTTACGGGCGATAATCGCCATACCGCCCGTGCCGTGGCAGACAAACTGGGCATTGACCGTGTTGAAGCCGAAGTGCTGCCCGATCAAAAGGCCGCCGTGGTGCAAGCCCTGCAAGCCGAAGGACGCACTGTGGCCATGGCTGGCGATGGCATCAACGATGCACCAGCGCTGGCGCAGGCCCACGTCGGTATTGCCATGGGAACAGGCACGGATGTGGCCATGGAATCAGCAGGCGTGACGCTGGTTAAAGGTGATCTGAACGGCATCGTCCGCGCCCGTCGTCTCTCCCGTGCCACCATGAAAAACATCCGCCAGAACCTGTTTTTCGCCTTCATCTATAATTCGGCAGGTGTGCCGATTGCGGCGGGTATTCTTTATCCGGTATTCGGTCTGTTGCTGTCGCCGGTGATCGCCGCTGCGGCGATGAGCCTCAGTTCTGTTTCCGTCATCAGCAATGCCTTGCGGCTGCGTTCGACGCGGCTCTGAAGCGGCGGTTGCCCTTGATGAATGTTCATGCAATAAGGCAGCAGTTCCCGCCAGGAGTCTGTCGGACTTTGGCAACGTCATGAGAAATAACGGGATTGAGCCAAATTTACGACCTGTTAGCGGTAAGTAGCAGTGCTATTGAACAAAAACAGGGCGAAGATTTGGCCAATATCCGATTTTTCGCAAAGTCGCGGATAGATGGTCGGCAACATGGCACAACAACGGACATGGTGATCAAAACATCCCCCCGTTCCGGGCTGCGATAAAAAGCCTTACCTCCTGCCTGACGATCATCGCAGATGACACCATCCCGCATGATGAAATGCAGAATGCGGAGCATCCATCGTGGTGCGCGGTGTGGCAGGCGCTTCTGCGGTGCGCGTGATTCCCCCTGTAGGAGGGGCCTTTGGCTCCGAACCGTCGAAAGATGGCGACCGAATGCGGTTCGCGGTCTGAAGACCGCTCCTACATTAGCATCTATCGTGGTGCGCGGTGTGGTAGGCGCTTTTGCGGTGCGCGTGATCCCCTTGTAGGAGGGGCCTTTGGCCCCGAATCATCGAAAGATGGCGAACGGATGCGGTTCGCGGCCTGGAGACCGCTCCTACATTAGCATCCATCGTGGTTCGCAGCGTGGCGGGCGCTTCTGTGGTGCGCGTGATCCCCTTGTAGGCGGGGCCGCTGGCTCCGAACCGTCGAAAGATGGCGAACGGATGCGGTTCGCGGTCTGAAGACCGCTTCTACATTAGCATCTATCGTGGTGCGCGGTGTGGCGGGCGTTTCTGCGGTGCGTGTGATTCCCCCCTGTAGGAGGGGCCTCTGGCTCCGAACCGTCGAAAGATGGCGAACGGATGCGGTTCGCGGTCTGGAGACCGCTCCTACATTAGCATCCATCGTGGTGCGCGGTGTGGCAGGCGCTTCTGGCAATAAGGTTTGACACTGTCATCGTGCAGCACTAAAATGATGTCATGGAAAAACAACGCCTGAACCGGGATGGCCAAAAGATGTGGCTCCTGGCTGAAACACGCGAACATTCACGATCGTCATGCTGAACGTGTTTTAGCATACAGCGCAGATACGACCAAAACATGGGAGAATGCCATTATGCTGAACAGAAAAATCATTTGCGCATCGCTACAAGCCAACAGAGATGAAATAAGAAGCCGTTACGGGGTCACCAAAATCGGACTATGCGGCAGTTTTTCCAGAGATGAGCAGCGGGATGACAGCGATATTGATATTGTTGTGGAATTGGACAGTCCCAACACCTTCCGTAGTTTTTTTGGTTTGAAACGCTATCTGGAACAGATGTTTGATCGGCGTGTTGACCTGGGTATCGAACATGCAATCAAACCTGCTGTGCGCGAAAACATGCTAAAGACAGTGGTCTATGTCTAAGCGCAATATCCGTCTGTATCTTGATGATATTCTCGAATCATCCCGAGCGATCCATGGTTTTCTGGAAGGCATGAGCTTTGAAGCGTTTTGCCATGATCGGCGCACTTATAGCGCTACTATTCGGGAATTTATCGTTATCGGAGAAGCCATTTCAACATTGTTAGATGTTCTGGAGAACAGGTTTCCTGATTATGAGTGGCGTATGATTAAAGACTTCAGAAATTTCATTGTGCACGAATACTTTGGTATTGATGGGAAGATTGTATGGGACGCTGCGCGAATTGAATTGAATGAGCTGGAATCAAGGATTATTCGTCTGAAGGAAGAAACAGACAACTGAACACACTGATGCAGCAGGGTTGATATCATGGCATATTTACCATACTATTCGGCCATGTTGATGCGACTGGCAAAAAACGGATTGACGCGGCGCTTGATGTACGCTGTGGCGCTGGTGTTTGCCCTGCAGACGCTGGCCTCTTCGGGCTGCCTGATGGCGGCGGAGCCTGCACCGGTCATGCAGCATGCGGTGGCTGATGACTGCCATGGCATGCAAACGGGGCACGGCCATGCCGCACCGGGCTGCTTCCATTGTGAAGAACCGGATCAGGCATTGTTCGCTGTTGCCACGCCGGATCAGGCTGCATCAGCGCAGCTTGTTAGTCTCTCTGCCGGTTCTGCTTATGCGCTGTCTTTGACACATGCAGCGGTGCAGCCACCTGCGCCCACCGGGCCGCCGCGCAGCAGTTCGCTTCTTTATTCAATCACCCAACGCATTCGTATTTGATTCGCCTGTTTTGCTGAGCGTCTGAACGGCGCTGTCGTTATGACGGGAAAACTGTATCTGTTTTCCCGTTATCTGATGTGTTTTCTCACCTGTTTCCCTGTTTTAGACGGCATCCCTCATATCCAACTCATGCTTTTGCAGCTTAACCTGTAGGACGTATAAGGCCAACAGGACTTATAAAGCGGCAAGCACACGTTGATGCTATTGAAGGATGGCTTCAGGGCGAAACAGTATGGGATAGATGAGCAACCAGGAGAACCCATGTTTCGAATCATTTTCAGCCTGCTGCTATTGCTGGCAGGCATGCCGCTGGCGCTTGCCGATGAGGTATTGACGCTGGCAGCAGCGCAACGCCTGTCTGCGCAGCATCCGGTTGTGCAAGCCGATGATGAGCGGGCGCAGGCACTGGCACAATTGCCGGATCAGCTGGCTGCCCTGCCGGATCCGCGTTTGTCGCTCAACGTCCTTAACCTGCCACTGAGCAAGCCTTCGCTCAGCCGCGAGGCAATGACCGTGAGCCAGTTGGGCATTCGTCAGACCATTCCCTGGCCGGGCAAGCGCAAGTTGCGCGCTGAAGCCGCCAGAGCCATGGCGCAGGCAGCCAGCTTGGATGCCAGCGAACGTCGTTTGTGGCTGCGTCGGCATGTAGCGCTGCGCTGGTGGAATCTGTTTTATCTCGACCGGGCGCTGGATACCGTGCAACGCAACCAGGCGCTGATGAAACAATTGATCCAGATTGCTGACAGCAAGTACCGCACTGGCCAGGGACGACAGTCGGATATTCTGTTGGCGCAGCTGGAACTGTCACGTCTGCTGGATCAGCAAAT
Source organism: Mariprofundaceae bacterium (assembly GCA_015488125.1). Classification (GTDB taxonomy): domain Bacteria; phylum Pseudomonadota; class Zetaproteobacteria; order Mariprofundales; family Mariprofundaceae; genus AB-137-C09. The sequence continues at coordinate 12,330 of WFOJ01000047.1, read as the reverse complement.
TGTTCTGAAAGGGGCACGTAACCATGAGCAGGCCGCACTGAACAGCCTGCTGCAACGTCCGGCAGATGCGGCCATCGTACTGCCAGCGACGGTGGATAGTGAACTGCCGCCCCTGCCTGCGCATACTGCTCTGCTACGCATGGCCGAACAGCACCGTCCGTGGCTTCAGGCGCAACGCTTGCGCATTGATGCCAGCGAAGCACGCCTCCGGGAAGCGGACAAGGATTATTATCCGGATCTGGATGTTGGCGCTTTCTATGGCCTGCGCGCAGGTCGCAGCGATCTGGCTGGTGTCATGTTGAGCATGAATCTGCCGATATTCACTGAACAAAAACAGGATCATGCGGTGGCGCAACGTCAGGCCGAGAAAGCCAGCGCGCAGTTTACACTGGAGGATCGGCGACTGCGCATTAACGAGGCACTGGCAGCGTTTGCTGCCGACTACCGCGCCAGTTGGCAACAGGCCCTGTTGCTGAAAACGGGATTGATTCCCCAGGCGGAACAAACGGTAGCAGCCATGCGCGCCGCCTATCAGGTTGGTGAAGTCGATTTCCTTAACCTGGTACGCGCCCGGATCACCCTCTACAACCACGAAACCGAATACTGGCAGGCTATCAGCAAAGCCTGGCAAGCTGTGGCGCAGATAGAAGCCGAAACCGGCACGCTGCGCCAGCAATGGAGTAAACGTCATGACTAAAACCATGATCACCGCCCTGATCACCCTGATGATCGGCTTGAGCCTGGGCTACTGGGGAAAGAATGTTTTCCAGCCCGCTGGCGAGCAGGCCGCCAGCGGACAGACCACAAGCGAACGCAAGGTGTTGTTTTATCGCAATCCGATGAATCCGGCTATTACCTCGCCGGTACCGGCCAAGGATGAAATGGGCATGGATTACATCCCCGTTTATGCCGATGAAGACAAGCCAAAGGAGCGTAAGGTGTTGTTTTACCGCAATCCGATGAATCCGGCCATCACCTCGCCGGTACCGGCCAAGGATGAAATGGGTATGGATTATATCCCCGTCTATGAAGATGGTGGCAATGATAACAATGAGCCTGCAGGTACGGTCAGGATTGATGGCACGCTGGTTCAAAACATCGGCGTGCGCACCGCCAGGGCCGAGCAACGCAGTATTTCCCGTCAGGTGCGGGCGATTGGTCGCGTTACCGTGGATGAGGAACGGCTGGCCAAACTGCACCCCAAATACAACGGCTGGGTGGAAAAACTCATGGTTGATACCACCGGTGAGGCGGTGGACAAGGGTACGATGCTGGTGGCCATTTATTCGCCGCAACTGGTGGCTTCACAGGCAGAATATGTTCTGGCGCTGAACAATGCCGACCGGCTGAAAAACAGCCCTTTTGCTGATGTGCGTCAGGGCGCACAGCAACTGGTGGAAGCCAGTCGTCAGCGGCTGGAATTACTGGATGTGCCCGCCCACCAGTTGCGCCAGCTGGAAAAAACGCGTCAGCCCATGAAATCACTGCATATTCATTCGCCTTTCAAGGGGATTGTCATGCATATCGGAGCGCGTGAAGGTGAGCGCATTACCCCCGCGACCGAGTTGTTCCGCATTGCCGATCTTACCCATGTGTGGGTGATTGCCGAAATTTATGAGGATGATCAGCCGTGGGTGAAGGTCGGTGATCGCGTCACCATGCAGGTGAAGGGGATTCCCGGCCAGACATTTGAAGGTGCGGTGAGCTACATCTATCCCTGGCTGGAGCGCAAGACGCGCACCCTTCGCCTGCGTCTGACTTTTGACAATCCGGATTTGCTACTCAAGCCGGAAATGTTTGCCAACGTTACCATTCATGCAGGTAAAAAACTGCATGCCATCGTGGTGCCGACGGAAGCCATTGTGCGCAGCGGTACGCACGAACAGGTGTTTGTGCAACGCGAAGCGGGCAAGTACGAGCCGCGAGAGGTGACCACCGGCGTTCAGGCTGATGGCATGATACAGATCATCCGTGGACTGAAGGCTGGTGAACAAGTCGTAACATCCGGCCAGTTTCTCATTGATTCCGAATCCAAACTGAAAGAAGCCACCGCCAAGATGCTTGAGCCCAAGGCACCAGCAACACCTGCCGCTGGCGATATGAGCATGGAAGGCATGGATATGGGCGATATGAGCATGGACGAGATGGAGCTGTGAACATGAATACTTCTACGTCCCGTCAGATATATGCGTCTTATACAAGCCGTCAGGGTAGCAGCTTATGATTAAATCACTGATCAATATTGCCATCACCAATCGTTTGCTGGTGCTGATTGCCACCGTGCTGCTGGCCTTTGCCGGTTGGCGCGCCATGCAAAACACGCCACTGGATGCGATTCCCGATCTTTCTGACGTACAGGTGATTGTGTTCAGCAGCTATCCGGGTCAGGCACCGCAGGTGGTCGAGGATCAGGTGACCTATCCGTTGACCACGGCCATGCTCTCGGTACCGCGCACCAAGGTGGTGCGAGGCTATTCTTTCTTCGGTTTCTCGATGGTCTATGTGATTTTTGAGGATGGCACGGATATGTACTGGGCGCGTACCCGCGTGCTGGAATACCTTAATTATGCCGCCGATCGTCTGCCTGCCAGTGTCAGCCCCAAACTGGGGCCGGATGCCACGGGTGTGGGCTGGGTGTATGAATACGCGCTGGTGGATAAAAGTGGCCAGCACGATCTGGCACAACTGCGTTCCTTGCAGGACTGGTATTTGCGCTACCCATTGCAAACGGTTCCCGGTGTGTCGGAAGTTGCTTCCATTGGCGGTTATGTCAAACAATACCAGATCGAACTCGATCCGGAAGCGCTGCTGGCCTACAACATTCCATTGAGCAAGGTCAAGCAAGCGGTGCAACGCTCGAATACCGATGTCGGTGGCCGCCTGGTGGAGATGAGCGAAACGGAATACATGGTGCGTGGTCTGGGCTACATCCGCAGCATTGCCGACCTGGAATCCATTCCGCTGGGGGTGGATGGCCATGGTACGCCCATTCTGCTCAAGCAGGTGGCGCATATTCACCTGGGGCCGGAATTACGGCGCGGGCTGGCCGAACTCAATGGTGAAGGCGAAGTGGCCGGTGGGGTGATCGTGATGCGCTATGGCGAAAATGCGCTGGCCACCATCCAGCGGGTACGGGAAAAGCTGGCGGAACTGAGCAAAGGCTTGCCGCCAGGTGTGGAGATTGTCCCCGTTTATGATCGTGGCGACCTGATTGAGCGTGCGGTGGAAAACCTGCAACACAAGTTGATCGAGGAATCCATTGTCGTGGCGATTATTTGCCTGCTGTTTCTGATGCATGCACGCAGCGCACTGGTGGCCATTATCAGCCTGCCGGTGGGCATTCTACTGGCCTTTTTGATCATGCAATGGCAGGGCTTGTCGGCCAATATCATGAGTCTGGGCGGCATTGCCATTGCCATTGGCGCGATGATTGATGGTGCTATTGTGATGATCGAAAATGCCCATAAACACCTGGAAGGCTTGCCCCGTAATGCCGATGCCAACAGTCGTTGGCATGCCGTGATGACATCAGCGCAAGAGGTTGGCCCGGCGCTGTTTTTCTCGCTGCTGATTATCACCGTCTCGTTTTTGCCGGTGTTCACCTTGCAGGCACAGGAAGGCCGTTTGTTTGCGCCACTGGCTTTCACCAAAACCTATGCCATGGCAGCCGCTGCGCTATTGGCGGTGACGCTGGTGCCAGTACTGATGGGCATGCTGATCCGTGGCCGTATTCCGGCGGAAGAAAGCAATCCGCTCAATCGCTGCCTGCGCTGGCTGCACACGCCCTTGCTGCGGCTGGCGCTGCGCTTCCGCTGGCTGACGCTGACGCTGGCGCTGGCCTTGCTTGGCTCGGCGGCATATCCACTGATGCATACCGGCTCGGAATTCATGCCGCCGCTGGATGAGGGAGATATTCTGTATATGCCGACCACCTATCCGGGTATTTCCATCACCAAAGCCAAAGAGCTGTTGCAACAGACCGACAAAATTCTACGCACCTTCCCGGAAGTGCAACAGGTATTTGGCAAGGTCGGGCGTGCCGAAACGGCTACTGATCCGGCACCGCTTTCCATGCTGGAAACCACCATTCGCTTAAAACCGCGCCATGAATGGCCAGATCCGGAAAAAACCACCAAAGCGCTGATGGCTGAAATGGATCAGGCGATTCAGTTCCCCGGTCTGGCCAATGCCTGGACGTATCCGATCAAGACGCGCATCGACATGCTCTCCACCGGCATCAAAACGCCGATTGGCATCAAGGTTTCCGGCCCGGATCTGAAGGTGCTGGAGCAGGTGGCAGGAGAGATTGAGCGCAGCCTGAAAACGCTGCCGGATACGCTCTCGGCCTTCGCCGACAAGGCTGCCGGGGGCTATTATCTGGATTTTACCATCCATCGCGAGGAAGCAGCGCGCTACGGCCTGACCGTGGGCGATGTGCAGGATGTGATTCGCTCGGCCATCGGTGGCATGAACGTCGGCGAAACCGTGGAAGGCCTGGAGCGTTACCCCATCAACATCCGCTACCCCCGCGAACTGCGTGATAATATGAACGCCCTCAAGCGGGTGCTGATCCCTACACCGACGGGAGCACAGATTCCCTTGTCGCTGGTAGCTGAGCTGGCCCTGCGGCGCGGCCCGCCATCGATCAAGACGGAGGATGCCACGCCCAATGCCTGGGTTTATGTGGATATCAGCAGCTCGGACATCGGCGGCTACGTCGCCCGCGCCAAAGCGCAGGTGGAACGCACGGTGAACATTCCGGCTGGTTATACGCTGCTCTGGTCAGGGCAGTTTGAATACATGGAACGCGCCGCTGCTCGTCTGAAAGTGGTGGTGCCGCTGACCTTGCTGACCATTTTTCTGTTGCTCTATCTGAACTTCCGCAATATCAGCTCGCCACTGGTGGTGATGCTGTCCATCCCTTTTGCGCTGGTGGGCGGCTTCTGGTTGATCTGGTATCTGGGCTACAATATGAGCGTGGCCGTAGCTGTGGGCTTTATCGCGCTGGCCGGAGTATCGGCAGAAATCGGCGTGCTGGTGCTGACTTTTATTGATCAGCTTGTCAGAGAGCAGAAGGCAGAGGACAGAAGGCGGAGGACAGAGGAAGAGATCAGGGCGGCGGTGTTGCAGGGAACGGGGCAGCGCGTGCGTCCCATTGCCATGACCGCCATTGCCGTGATTGCCGGTCTGCTGCCCATTATGTGGGGCGGTGGCACCGGCTCCGATGTAATGCAACGAATCGCCGCACCGATGATTGGCGGCATGGTCACCGCGACCCTGCTCAGCCTGTTGGTGCTGCCTGTGATTTACGCCTGTGTACTGCAATGGCGTGAAAAAAGAGGTTAGGAGTCTGTCGGGCTTTGGCAATCGTCGCGAGAAATAGCGGGATTGAGCCAAATATGCGACCTGTTGGCGGTAAGTAGCCGCGCTATTTAACAAAAACAGGGCGAAGATTTGGCCAATATCCGCTTTTTCGTCGTAGATTGATCAAAGCCCAACAGACTCCCGGTAAGCCTCACAACGATAAGGAGAATCCGATGAATAAACATCTGATCATTGCCGCCAGCCTGCTGGCGCTGAGCTGCGCCCCTGCGTTGGCTAACGACGAGAGCCACCATATGCATGCTCACCACATGCACGGCGACATGCATGGTGATGCACACAACCCATGTGCCATGAAAGGCGAAGACCTGGCGCACATGAAGGGCATGTTCCTGGAGAAGAAGGAGATCGACGGCTTCACCGTCAGTTTTCATGTCATGAAAGCCAGCGATGGCATGCAGCATGGCGGTAGTCACAACTACATGATCAAGGTGGAAAAAGATGGCGCTGTTACTGCCCTGAGCGCCGTCAATTCCAAGATCAAACGGCCCGATGGCAGTTCTGATTCCAAAATGATGATGAAGATGGGCGACTGGTACATGGCTGGCTACGATCTGAGCGCTCCCGGCGAATATCAGCTGATGGTACTGTTCAAAACCGAAGACGGCAAGAAGCATTTCGGTGGTTTGAAGTACAAGGCAGGTCAATAAGCAAGGCGTGTACAACAACCCGGGCAGGCGCGATTGCCCGGGTTGTGTGGCCTGCTATTGATTGAGATAGCGTTTGGCTTCGATATGTTCCGGCAGACGAACCAGCACACGCCGGTAGGTGCGTTCCGCCAGATCCTGTTTGCCCTGCCAGGCATAGGCGCGGGCCAGATAGACCAGTGGTGTCGCCTCTGAGGGGTAATAGCTGGCCAGCGTCTGGCTATGCCTGGCCAGGGTTTCCCACTTGCGCAGGCCTTCTTCGCAGGCCATCAGGCGAACGTGGGCAAGGTAATTGTGCGGCGATTGCCCCAGCACCTGTTCAAGATAGTTCATGGCTTCTTTCCAGCGCAACTGCGCCATCAGAGGCAGTGTAATGCCAAGTCGGGCATCAAAGGAGCGGGGATTCAGCTTCAGCGCCTTGCGGTAAGCGGCAATGGCATCATTAAAATTGCCTTGCAGATAATTCAGCCAGCCGTAACGCAATGTCGCCAGTTCCTTTTCATCGCCGCGTTCCATCAACGGCAACATCGCCGCTGCCGCTTTTTCATATTTGCCATTGGCTTCCAGGGCATAGGAATCGCTCCAGGCGGATACATTTCCGGCGCCAGCTTCCGTCGCTGCCATGATCAGCATCATGGATGCAACAAGATATTTTAACATGGTGGCACTCCTTACCAGTTTTGAGAGATGTTCAGCCAGGCAAAACGATTATTGTAACGCTCTGCCCGCGTGTTATCCAGATAGCGTTCATTGCCCAGCATCAGCATCAGGCTGCTAGCTTCGGAAAGTCGCCATTGCGCAGCCAGGGAAAGCGAGCCTTGCTGAATATCAGCCAGATTGTACACGGCAGCAGCATCGTTATCGACGGCATACATGCGCTCACCGAACAGACCGCCAAGCTGCATGTTTTCCGGTTTATAGAAAGCGCCGGGCGAAAACCAGTGGGAATATTTCACATCTGCCGCTGACGTTTGCCGCTTGTTTTGCGCCCGCAGCGGATTGGAGAAGTGAATCAGATAGCCCCGCAGCTGCAACCAGTCGGCTCCCTGACGAAAGCCCAGCCCTAATGTGGGCGTGTATTGATCCACATGCAGATTGTTGTTGTAACGCGAACGGGCATAGCCCAAATCCAGATACCAGGTTTTGGCATAATTGATCCACGAGAGCTGCGGTGCAATGACGCTGACATTATCCGTATTGGTGGTGACATCATTATTATTGATCCAGTGACCGCTCAGGCTCAGGGTCAATGGCCCGGGCAGGGCATCGAAAAACAGCTTGTGGCGGGCGCTGACAAAGTAGCTTTGCTGATTTAGCGCCTTGCCACCCCTGAAACTCAGTTTGGTCGCATTCACCCCCACTGACAAACCACTTGTGTCAAGATGATCAGCGTGGATCAGAATGCCGCCATTGACCATCGACTGACGTTGTGAAGAACCGTTATAGTTCCCGTATAAGGTCTGTAGCGAGCTGTTGACTGTCCACTCCGCTGCTGATGCTGGCGCGCATACGCCCAGGGCCACGGCAACAATGCCTGCCGCCCTGATGATATTTGATGTCATGATTCTCCTCCTTGTGTCATCATCTGTTGCCAGGCAGGAATACCGCCATCGGCTTTTTGTGCCAGCGACAGCAGGCGGGCGGTAAAAAGCGTTTGTCCCGCCTGTTGCACGTCAAAGCCGATGCATCCCTTGTGTGGCTGAATGTCTGCCCGTGTTATCACATGCACGTCTTCGACCAGCGGCAGCACCAGCCGGTGTTCGCCTGTTTGTTGCCAGCCATGGCCGTGCCGTTGCCGCTCGTAGCTGCTATCGCAACCTGCGCCCAACGGAAAGCATACAGCAGCAAGCAGTTGCTGACTGCGCTTCATTGGCAGGTAATGTATGGATGGCTGATCCCGCCAGTTAACAGGCGCTTCTGCAAACGGAGTCAGGCCCATGGCCAGTAACCAGCCATCCAGCAGCAGATCAGCAGGCCCTGTTCTGTCGTAACAGGCCAGAAGCTGACCATGAGCCACAAAAGCCACGCTGGCACCGGAATCGGATACCAGACGGAATTCGCCCAGCAGGCTTAATTCAACGCTCAGGCATCGCTCTGTCATCATTTTCCCGGAAGCTGATGGTTGCTGCATGCGGTAGTGCCATTGCTGGCCGACATTCATGGTCAGCGTCGCAGCCAGTTGCATATCGGTTGGCGCAGGCATCAGCATTTGCCCTGTTGATGGCCTGAGATACAAGCGGTAGTCGGATTTCATCGTCATCGGATCAATGGCCAGTACGGAGGTCAAGTGAAACGGCAGAGTCGGGCATCCTGCCTTGTCACCATGCTGCACATGCAGATGCAGGTGTGGTTGCGGTGAGCGGCCGGAACTGCCACAGGCAGCCAGCACTTGCCCGGCACTGACATAAGCGCCTGTTTGCACAACCAGACTTCCCTGTTTCAAATGCGCCAGCAACACATACACTTCGTCATCCATACGGATAATGATATGATTACCCCAGTTATTCCGGGTATCCGCCTTGCCGGGCGGATTATCGGGCAAGCCATCAAGCACAGCGGTGACATAACCGCTGACCGGCGATAACACCGGCAAGCCAAAGCAATAATAATCATCAAGGCTGGCACCGTTGCTGCGGTAGCTTCTTCCCTGCTCGGTGATATAAAAATCCAGCGCATGCCGCCATGCGCCCTTGTGGGTATGCGGGCCGTCAAAACCCTGATAGACCTGCCAGCGACCATAAAAAGGAGCGAGCACACCGATGCTGCCAGATTCACCGTTGCGCACCATGGCCAGCCGTCGTCGCTCGGCACTGATTTCCGGCAGTGCCGGCGATGCCAGCGTTAGTTGCAGGGCATCATAGGCAACGCGTTTTTTCAATGCCAGTAACATCAGCAGCGTGGTTGCCAAAAAAGGCAGAGCCATCACAGGCAATCCATACACCAGCATGAAGGTTTCCGATGCTGCTGTCACCAGAGCCGACAATACAGCGCCCAGCAGCGCCAGGACAAAGCTTGGCAATGTCGGCACAGTGAAAACCCCGCCCAGCGCCATGGCGACCAGAATAAAATTAAAGCCATTCCAGGCCACCAAATCCGGATGCGGGCTGCCGGAGAGTATGGTATAAGTAGAAAAACCGGCAAGAAAACCAGCCACGGCGAGCAGCGCCAGATAGCGCGAGGTGATCAGGATGCCGAGAAACAGCAGCATGCCAGCCAGCGGGTGCGGTGTGAAAAATGCCGAGCCCAGGGCTGTAAAAAACTGGTCAGTCAATGGTGAAAGCCATGTATCACGGGGCATTAAGGGCAGCAGATAGCGCTGCAAGGTGCCATAACTCTGAGCGGCCAGCGTCGCTGTTAAGGCAACCAGTACAAACGGCAGGCTCAGTGCCGGCAGGCGATCAAGCCGCCAGGCCATATCGGCAATGGCCACCGTGGCAAAGACGGCCAGTACCGAGGCCAGCACAATCAACACCAGCAGATAGCTGTTAAGCTGATAATAGGCACCCAGCGACAGCCCCACCAGCAGACTGTTGTACACATGCAGGCCACTGTCGATATTCCTGAAGGCTAGCAGACGAGCCGTTAACAGGCCGCTGGCAGCGGCCAGCAAACCGGCCAGTGCCGTATTGGGAAATACAAAGGTGGCGGCAATAAACAACATGCCCACCCATGGCTTGTCAGCAAACAAAATGGTGCTGTAGGCACGACACAGCCCTGCTGCATCGTGCCACAAGCCATGCAGCAGTGGATTCATGTCTGCTCTGGCCCGTCCACATGCAGCAGGTGCTCGGGCAGCGATTCCTGCGCTGTCATCACCTGCAAATCTTCGGCTTTTCGCACCACAGACAGTTGCTGATCTTCGTGAATCATCACCACATTGGGACGATATTCGATGAACTGCATCCACTGCGTATTGTTGTAAGCGCCAACAGGACTGAATACCAGCGCATCGCCAACATTCAACGGCGGCAACATGACGCTGGCTCGCATGACATCAATATTCATGCACAACGGCCCATACAGGATGGTATCTTCCGCTATGCCATCGAGTGGTCGCGTCGGCATCACCTGATGATTATACCAAAAACCGGTAAACAACAGGTTGACACCGGCATCCAGCACTGCCGCACGGCGGCCATCAGGCATGCGTTTGTTGGCCACCACCGAGCTGACCAGAATTTCAGCATCATCGACCATGGCCCGGCCACTTTCCAGAATCAGGCGAGGTTTGTTTTTGCCCTGTTGCGGACGATGGCTGGTTGCTGCATTCAGGGCGGTGCAAATGGCCTCGGCATATTGCTCAATGCCTGGCACCAGTTGCTCCGGCGGCAAATAACTGCCCTGAAGCGAATTCATGGAAGCAAAGCCACCACCAATATCAAGACTGTCGATATGGCAGCCGGTGGCCTGTTCCACTTCCTCCATGAAAGCGCACATGATATTGATCTGTGCCACATAGGCCCGCGTATCCTGAATGAAGGTTCCCAGATGGCTGTGCAGTCCGCTTAACTGCAAATGCGCGCTGTTACCAATGATTTTGGCGGCATCCAGTGCCTGACCGGATTCAATATTAAAACCAAAGCGCGTCCACGGTTCAGTATAGCCACTGTCGAAATTCAGCCGCATGGTGACATCCACCTGCCTGCCTGCTTCGCGGGCAATGCTTTCCAGCAAGTACAGTTCATCAAGATGATCAAGGTGAATGCGTGCACCTTCGGCGACGACACGCTCAAGGATGGGACGCTCCTTGTGCGGACCGTTGAACAGGATTTTTTCGGCGGGAACACCAAGTGAACGTGCTTTTTCGTATTCAAAAGCAGAAACGACCTCCGCCCATGCTCCTTCCTGATGAAAGGTGTTGCAAACAGCCGCCAGGTAATTGGTTTTGTATGACCAGCTATATGTAACCCGCTCATAACGGCGGTTAAAGGCCTGCAATAAACGACGCACATTCTGGCGCAGTCGTGCCTCGGAGAGAATGAACAGCGGCGAGCCATAACGCGCCAGCAAAGGCTGAATATCCACGCCTGCAAAACACGCCTGGTATTGCTGATTGGTGCTGCGGCCAAATTTGTTCAATGCTCCCATGTGATGAGCCGTCAGGGTGGGCTTTTGCCACGGTGTTTTGCTGTGTTTCATGATGCATCTCCGGCAGTCTGATAACGGCCATGAATGGCCATGGATTCAAAGGTTGTCAGGTTAATCACGGTTTCCTGTGCATAACGAATCATCATCATGCCAGGGCTGGGTGTGGTCAGCGATGGTTTGCCGCCACACGCCAGTTCGACCAGTCCGGCAGGCAGGTTGCTGCCTGCTTCGGCGGCCAGATAAATCCAGGCCGGGAAACGGGGGTTGATTTCAATTAACAGGTATTGACCATTGTTGTCCTTGAGCATTTCCACTTCCAGCGGGCCCACCCATTGCAATTTGTCGGCCAGCGCCTGTGCCGCTGTCAGCAACTGCTCATCATGAATGGTGACACATGACCAGGCTTTGCCTTTATCGGTCACCGCCTGCTTGCGCATCATGGTCGCACCAAGCAATGCCCCTGTGCCATCGCCGAGCGCCGTAAGGTTCACTTCATGACCTTCCACAAAACGCTGAACCAGTACCGGATAGCCCCAGCTGGCAGCAATGCTGCGAAAAACCTGGCTGGCTTCATCAGGGGTATGCACAATCGTGGCATCATAAAACAGTCCCTTGACTACCATGGGGTATTTCCAGCCATCCTTGTGGCAGTGATAGAAAAAATCAGCGCTGCTGATCTGATGTGTTTCGGGATAACGAATGCCGGCGCTTTTCGCCAGTTCGCCGAGACGATCCTTGTTGCGGTCGCGCAGTTGGGTGACATCGGGAATCATCATGGTGATACCCATGTGGGAACATTCATGGCTTAAACGACTGAAACTGAGCAATTCGGCATCCAGGCATGGCACCAGCACATCAATATGCTCGGCAGACTGGATATCGCTCAGCCGCGCCAGCAGTTGTTGCTCACCGACAGAAGGGTAAGGCAGCAGATAGGCAGCATCACATATATGTTCAAGGTACAATCCCGGATCAAGCACATCATAGCCCAGGCCGATAATGCGAATATCATCACCATGCGCCAGCCGCAGGCAGCGTGCCACAGCTAAACCCGGCCCCGGATTGTCCGGTTTGGCATTCATGCCGGTGATGGCAATGGTTAAGGCTTTGTCGCTCATCACTCAGGCCAGCGCCTGACGCAGAACGGCGGCAAACTCGGCAATATCGCGCTCTACCTCTGAGCGGCTGACATCGTATTCCTGCAACAGCGCCT
>WFOJ01000046.1 GCA_015488125.1 Mariprofundaceae bacterium | reverse complement strand
GATGTCATGGACGGTCAGTTTGTGCCGCCGATCACCATTGGTGATAACATCGTCAAGGCGATTCGTCCGCATACCGACAAGGTGATGGATGTCCATCTGATGGTGATGAACCCTGAGCGTCAGGTCGAAGCCTTCGCCAAAGCTGGCGCTGATATTATCACGGTTCATCAGGAAGCCTGTATTCACCTGGAGCGCACCTTGCAATCCATTCGTGATGCTGGCTGCAAGGCGGGGGTCAGCCTGAATCCGGCAACACCGGTCTCGACCATCGCCCACGTGTTACACTGCGTTGATCTGGTCTTGCTAATGAGCGTCAACCCCGGCTATGGTGGTCAGTCCTACATTCATGCCGTGACGGAGAAAATCGCCCAGGCGCGCAAAATGCTGGATGATGCTGGCAGTGACGCTTGGCTGGAAGTCGATGGCGGCGTGAACGTGGCGACCATGGAGGAAGTGGCCGCTGCCGGGGCGAACGCCTTTGTGGCGGGGTCAGCCGTTTATAACAGACCGGATTATGCCGCAGCGATTGCCGAATTGCGCGCGCTGGCGGAAAAATCCTGAAAATAACAGTTTAACGTCGCCAATCTGCACGCAGGTTGGTGGTGTTTTAGTGCTTTGGTAAAGCATATTGATCTAGTAAAAAAGGGGGGGTCTATGACTGATCAGGTCGATCAATCGCGGCGAAATATGCTGTTTGGCGCGGCTGGCTTGCTTGGTGGCGTGGCAGCGGCAGCTGCGGCGGTGCCATTTGTAGGCAGCATGCTGCCAGCGGCCGATACGCTGGCCGCAGCGAAAACGGAATTTGATGTGAGCACCGTTGAGGAAGGGCAGTTGGTGGTGATTCAGTGGCAGGGTAAGCCGGTGTTTGTCACCCATCGCTCACAGGCGCTGCTGGATGAAGTGGACGGGCATGACGATATGCTCAAGGATCCGAATTCCGAGGCCATTGAAGAGGTTTCGGCCGAATGGATGACACCGGAGAATCGCAAATACCGTTCCATTAAACCGGAATATCTGATTGTGGTGGCCAGCTGCACGCACTTAGGCTGTATTCCGATGTACAAGCCGACCAAGGGACGTAAGGACTGGGGTGATTCCGTACCGGAAGACTGGCCAGGTGGCTGGCATTGCCCGTGTCACGGTTCGTTGTACGATATCTCCGCGCGCGTGATCAAGGGTTCTCCGGCGCCGCATAATCTGCATCTGATGCCGTACAAATACACCAGTGATACCACTGTGGTGATCGGTTAAGGAGAAGGGGAGGATCATGATTAACGCTTTGATGAAAACCAGTCTGTTCAAGTGGCTGGATGAGCGCACCGGCGCTGAAGCGATTATAAAGTCGCAGCTGACCGAATACCCGGTGCCGAAGAATCTGAACTATATGTGGAATTTCGGCTCGCTGGCGCTGCTGGTGCTGACGATTCAGATCCTGACCGGGATTTTCCTGGCTATGTACTACAAGCCCAGCGCTGCGCTGACCTATGGTCACTATACTGTCGCCTTTGATTCTGTGGAACGCATCATGCGTGATGTGAATTTTGGCTGGCTGATTCGTTATATGCACGCGGTGGGTGCCTCGGCTTTCTTCGTTGTGGTTTATATGCATATTGCCCGTGGCCTGTATTATGGTTCTTACAAGGGACCGCGTGAACTGCTGTGGATCATCGGCGTGGTGATCCTGTTGATCATGCAGGGTGCGGCTTTCTTCGGCTATCTGTTGCCCTGGGGGCAGATGTCCTTCTGGGGTGCGACCGTGATTACCAATCTGTTTGGCGCCTTGCCGGTGATCGGTAGTTTCCTGCAGGAAGTGCTGCGCGGTGGCTTCTCTGTGGGTGACCCGACACTGAATCGCTTCTTCTCTTTGCACTATTTGTTCCCACTGTTACTGGCAGCGATTGTTGGCGGGCATATACATGCGCTGCATGTCGTGCATTCCAACAACCCTGAAGGTGTGGATGTGCATAGCGATGAAGAGCGCATTAACTTCCATCCGTATTATACGGTGAAAGATGCCTTTGGTGTCGGCGTATTCCTGCTGGTTTATTGCTATGTTGTGTTCTTCAATCCGCAGATGGGCGGCTACTTTATTGAAGTGGATAACTATGTTCCCGCCAATAACCTGCAAACACCAGCGCATATTGCACCAGTGTGGTATCTGACACCGTGGT
>WFOJ01000045.1 GCA_015488125.1 Mariprofundaceae bacterium | reverse complement strand
CTTGAAGTCAAAATGAGCTTGAGTGAAATCATGCTCTATGAACTGGTCAATCGACCGGATGCGCAGGAACGTTGCCTGCGCGAGGTGTATCAGGCACTGGAAGCTGCTGATATGCAGGCCTTGCGCGAGGTATTCCACGCCTTTTTCGCTTCCATTCCACACGACTGGTATCGCAACAACCCGCTGGCACGCTACGAAGGCTATTATTGCTCCATTGTGTATTGCTATTTCGTCGCCCTGGGGCTGGATGTTACTGCCGAAGATACCACCAGTCACGGACACATCGACATGACGGTGAAACTGAACGGGCGCATTTTTATTATTGAATTCAAGGTAGTGGAACAGGAAGGTGATGGCAATGCGCTGGCACAGATCAAGGCCAAAGGCTATGCCGACAAATACGCAGGTCAGGGTGAAATCTGGCTGATCGGCGCCAGCTTCAGCAGTGAAACGCGCAACATCACCGCCTTTGATTGTCAGCGAAAACCTCTGCATCATGAGGGTGTATTAAACCTTTCATAATCTGTCGTGTTCATTATACGTTATGGTGTTTATGGGAGGTGAGGCATGCTTGGTTTTTCTGCATCCATGATCGAATCGCGTCTTGGCAGGGATCATCATCTGGTGAAGGTACGGCATTTATTGAACTGGGATTGCTTTGCAGTGATTCTGAAAGATGTATACGCCCGTAGAGCGCCTGTGGGCGGGGTGGGTTCCTTTATGATCCGCTGAAGATGTTTCGCGCGATGATCCTGCAGGCATGGCACGGCTTGTCTGACCCGAAGATGGAAGAAGCACTGAAGGTGCGAATGGATTTCATCTGGTTCACCGGCTTTGATATTGCCGGTTCGGTTCCCGATGAAACAAGCATTTGCCGTTTTCGCAGTAGATTGATCAAAGTCCGACAGACTCCTAAGCAAGCAGTCGAACCGATTCCCGAGAACCGTAAGGAGGATGAAACACCGTCACCAGTGGTGCGGCAATCAGCCGACCCCTATGCAGCATGTTGAAGAAGGGAAAGAAATCGCATTTCGGTTACAAGCTGTTCGCAGTCGTAGATGAAGACGGCTTTTTCCGGCATACGGACATGACGCCGGCCAATCGGGAGTTTCTCAGGGAGAAAGGACTAAAGGACGGCATCATGCACAAGGTGGCAAGAAATAAACCACTGGGCAAGAGGCAGAAACAATTGAACCGTTTGATCAGCGAGATTCGTTATATCGTGGAGAAAGGCTTCGACACGTTCAAGCGGCCACTGGATTTCGCGCGGGCTTCATACTTCGGCCTGGCCAGGGTGCATGCGCAGGCCCGATTCAAGCTGATGTGTTTGAATCTGACAAAGGCCACCAACATGATTGAGCTGATACCAGGGGCATCCCCATCAAAGCCATCCATTGGCATGGCGGGAGGTGCCCAATGGATTGGTGCACGCCTTGGCAGGGCAAAAAGCCAAAAAGAAATGAGATTTGACTGGGCAGACAACGGTGAAAAGCCCCAAAACATCGCAAAAGGAAGGTCAAAGCCGGGTAAACAGGATGTGCAGAGGTCTTAACAAATAAACAATCATGTCAATTAGAACGAAAGCCTGGCCTTGGTATTCATGCTGCGCATTCCTTGTAGGAGGGGCTTTTAGGCCCGAATTTTCGTTTCAAACGCCAGGGCGATTTCATTCGCGGCCAGTAGGCCGCTCCTACATGCTGCGCATTTTCCGTTGGAGGGGGCTTTAGCCCCGAAAGTTAGTTCACGTGCTGCAATCCCTTGAAAAACGGGTTTTCTTTCCGGTCAGCCCCTGAAAATAGCAATAATAAAGAGTAGTTACAGGGTTGCTTGCCAGGAATTCCGGAAAACAAAAAGTTCAACGTAAAATCATTTGCCACAGCGACGCAACGCAGGAGGTGTAGCCTCCCCTTTTCCATTCGGTAAGAATCTTCCCGGTTCTATCAACCCAAAGTAGAAATTTCCGTCTTTCCATTCCCTGCCAGCTTCATAGGATGCGGTGCTTCTGGAGAAGCACATGGGATTGACCTTATTTGACAAAGTCTGGCAACAGCATGTGGTGCAAGAGAACGAAGACGGCTCTGTACTGCTTTATATTGATCGCCATCTCATTCACGAAGTGACCAGCCCGCAGGCCTTTGAGGGGCTGCGCCTGGCCGGGCGTCGCATGTGGCGCACGGCTACTGCCCTGGCCACCCCTGATCATAATGTACCCACACGCCATCGACAACAGGGCATTGAAGATCCGGTGTCCCGCATTCAGGTGGAAGCGCTGGATGCCCATTGCGATGAATTTGGCGTGCGTGAATTTGGCATGAATGATGTGCGGCAGGGCATTGTGCATGTGATCGGCCCGGAACAGGGGTTGACGCTGCCGGGTGTAACCATGGTCTGTGGCGACTCGCATACAGCTACGCACGGGGCGTTTGCCGCCATTGCCATGGGTATTGGCACCTCAGAAGTTGAGCACGTGATGGCCACCCAGTGCCTGATTCAGAAAAAACCCCGATGCATGCGCATCACCATTGATGGCAGCCTGCCAGCGTGGATGACGGGCAAGGATCTGGCCCTGTTCGTGATCTCCCGTATCGGTACGGCAGGCGGCACGGGGTATGCGCTGGAATTTGCCGGTGAGGCGGTATCGGCCCTGAGCATGGAAGGCCGCATGAGCCTGTGCAATATGGCTATCGAGGCAGGCGCGCGTTGTGGCATGATTGCGGTGGATCAGAAGACGCTGGATTACGTCAAAGGTCGTCCGCTGGCGCCACAGGGTGAACAATGGGCAATGGCAGAAGCAGCCTGGCGCGAACTGCATTCCGATGACGATGCTGAATTTGATCGCGAAGTGCGATTGCACACGGATGAAATTGTACCGCAGGTGACATGGGGTACCAGCCCGGAAATGGTTGTTGGCATTGATGGCCATGTGCCGATGCTGGCAGATGCTCGCCATGCGGTGCAGGCTGAAGGCTGGCAACGCGCCCTGGATTATATGGGGTTGCAGCAGGGCATGCCGGTGCAGTCGATCACCATCGACAAGGTGTTTATTGGCTCCTGCACCAATGGCCGTATCGAGGATTTTCGTGCTGCCGCTGCCGTGCTGCGCGGTCGGCATATTGCCGATAACGTGAAACAGGCGCTGGCCGTACCTGGCTCTGGTCTGGTGGCGCAACAGGCTGTTAACGAAGGGCTGGACAAGGTTTTCATAGCAGCAGGCTTTGAATGGCGTGAACCAGGGTGTTCGATGTGCCTGGCCATGAATGCCGACCGGCTGGAAGCCGGTGAGCGTTGCGCCTCGACCTCGAACCGCAATTTTGAAGGTCGGCAGGGTGCAGGTGGTCGCACGCATTTATTGAGTCCGGCCATGGCGGCAGCAGCGGCAGTGACCGGTCATCTGGCTGATGTGCGCGATTTCACCACGGAGGGGAACTGATATGGAAGCATTTACGGTTCATGAAGGGATTGTCGCGCCACTGGATCGCGCTAATGTGGATACCGATGCCATTATTCCCAAACAGTTCCTGAAAAGCATCAAACGTACCGGCTACGGCCCGTATCTGTTTGATGAATGGCGTTATGAAGATGTCGGGCAGCCGGGTATGGATTGCAGCCACCGGCCATTGCGCAAGGATTTTGTGCTCAATCAGCCGCGCTATCAGGGAGCCAGCATTCTGCTGGCGCGCGACAACTTCGGCTGTGGTTCATCACGCGAGCATGCGCCCTGGGCACTGCTGGACTACGGCTTTCGCGTGGTAATCGCACCGGGTTTTGCCGATATTTTTTATAATAACTGCTTCAAAAATGGCATTTGCCCCATTCGTCTTTCGGCAGATGAAACAGACCTGCTGTTTCAACAGGTGCATGCGACACCGGGTTATCGCCTGCGCGTTGACTTGCCAGCACAACAGGTCGTATTACCTGACGGAACATCTTTTGCTTTTGACATGGATGCCTTCCGCAAGCATTGCCTGATCAACGGCCTGGATGATATTGGCCTGACCCTGCAAAAAGCCGATGCCATTCGTGCTTATGAGCAACGCCGCAAGCAGGAAGCGCCGTGGCTTTTTGCAGACCTTCTGAGCTGATACTTAAGCGCTGACAGGGAAATTTCCGGAAAACTGCATGCCCGAATAAGGCCCTGAATTGCCTTATGTCCGCATTATCCTATGATTGCGGTCATGCAGTTGACCATGTACGCTGATTATTCCCTGCGCCTGTTGCTCCATCTGGCGATGAATCCGGATCGCCTGGTGCCACTGACGGAAGTTAGCCGCTTTCATAATGTCTCCCACCATCATCTGGTCAAGGTGGTGCAAAACCTTGTTGCCAATGATTTGATTGAGACATTCCGGGGCAAAACCGGTGGCATGCGACTGAAAGCGGATGCCACCACCCTGCGCATTGGCGATATTGTCCGAATAACCGAGCCGCATATGAATTTGCTGGAATGTTTCAGTGAGGCGGATAATACCTGTCCGCTAACTGCCAACTGCAAGCTCAAAGGCGTGTTATATCAGGCTCGCCAGCGTTTCACCGATACACTTGATGAATATACGCTGGCGGATATGTTGCCCTGATCATTTTCCCTCTTCCCATTTTCATCAGCGGAGCCTTTTATGCCTGTATCCACTACCCCGTTTGACGATCAGCGACCAGGAACGTCTGGCCTGCGTAAAAAAGTGGTTGTTTTTCAACAATCGCATTATCTGGAAAATTTTGTCCAGTCCGTGTTTGACAGTATTGGCGAAACAACCGGCCAGACGCTGGTGCTTGGCGGCGATGGCCGTTACTATAATCGTCAGGCCATGCAGATCATTCTGCGCATGGCTGCCGCCAATGGCTTTGATCGCGTATTGATCGGTCAGGGTGGCATTCTTTCCACGCCAGCGGCTTCCTGCATCATTCGCAAATACCAGACCATGGGCGGACTGATTCTCTCCGCCAGTCATAATCCTGCCGGGCCGGATGAAGATTTTGGCATCAAGTACAATACCGGTAACGGCGGCCCGGCACCGGAGAAAATCACCGAGGCCATTTACGCCCGCAGCAAGTGCATTGACAGCTACCGCATCCATACAGCGGGTGATGACATTGATCTCGATCGCCTGGGAGAACAGCAGCTTGGCCATATGTGCGTGCAGGTGATTGATCCGGTCGAAGACTATGCAGCGCTGATGGCGGAAATTTTTGATTTCGATGCCATTCGGGCATTGTTTAACAGTGGCTTTCGCATGGTGTTTGATGCCATGCATGCCGTCACCGGGCCATATGCACAGCATATTCTGCAGCACATGCTCGGCGCCGGAGAAGGCACGGTGATGCATGCGCAGCCACTGGAGGATTTTGGTGGCGGCCATCCTGATCCCAATCTGACTTACGCTCGCGAACTGGTGGATATGGTCAACAGCGATGCCACCATTGCCTTTGGCGCGGCCTCGGATGGTGATGGCGATCGCAACATGATTCTCGGTCATCGTTTTTTCGTCACCCCCAGTGATTCGCTGGCGATTCTGGCCGCCAATGCGAAACTGGTGCCAGCCTGGGCTGAGGGCTTGCGCGGTGTTGCCCGCTCCATGCCGACCAGCGCTGCTGTTGACCGCGTCGCGGCAAAGCTTGGCATCGAGTGCCATGAAACCCCCACGGGCTGGAAGTTTTTTGGCAACCTGATGGATGCCGGACGGGTATCCTTATGCGGCGAGGAATCCTTTGGCACAGGCTCTTCCCATGTGCGCGAAAAAGATGGCCTGTGGGCAGTGCTGTTCTGGCTGAATATTCTGGCCGTTCGTCGTCAGAGCGTGGCTGAAATTGTCAGCGAACACTGGCGTGAATATGGCCGTAACTATTACTCCCGTCATGATTACGAGGCGGTAGATGCCGCCGCCGCAGCCAGCGTAATGGACAAGGTGCGTGACCGTTTCGATCACCTGCCAGGTAGCGATATCGCTGGCCGCACGGTCAGCCATTGCGATGACTTTGCCTATCATGATCCAGTGGATGGCAGTGTTAGCGAACATCAGGGCCTGCGCATACTTTTTGCCGACGGTTCACGCATCATCTTCCGGCTTTCCGGCACAGGTACGGCGGGGGCAACCATTCGCATCTATCTGGAAGCCTTTGAGCGCGATACCGCCAGGCAGCAGCAGGATGCCCAGCAGGCGCTGGCACCATTGATTGAAGCAGCGCTGCATATCTCACAGATCAAGGAACTCACCGGACGCGATGCGCCAACGGTGATTACCTGATACTCCATCATAAAGGATAACTATGTGGTTTAATAACATCCGCTTTTATCGTCTGGCAGTACCGTTTGCCATGGACGCTGCGCAGCTTGATGCCGCCTTGCGTACCCGTCCGGCACGCGCCTGCGGTCAACTGGAAGAAGCCGTTGAAGGCTGGAGTGCGCCTCTGGGTCGGCAGGGTCAGATGCTGGTGCATCAGGCTGAGCGGGCAATGATGCTTTGTCTGGAACGGCAAGAGCGCCTGCTGCCTGCCAGCGTGGTACGTGATGAATGCGAAGAACGCCAATGGCAACAGGAAGCGAAGCAGGGGCGCAACCTGAATCGGCGTGAAAAAACAGAGATCAAGGAACAGGTGATACAGGAACTGCTGCCCAAAGCCTTTGTTCGCCGCAGTCGCACTTTTGCCTGTCTGATGCCGCAGGATGGCTGGCTGATCGTCAACGCCAGTAGTCAGCGCAAGGCAGATGCCTTGATCGAATTTTTGCAAAAAACTGTCAGCAGCCTGCTGCTCGAAATTCCGGCTACGCATGAATCTCCTGGTGAACTGATGCGTCGCTGGATGCTGGATGAACGTACCCTGCCGGAAGGCTTTACCCTGGAAGACAGTTGCACGTTGACCTCGCAAGGCGAGCAAGGTGGCACCATTGCCTGCCGTCAGGAAGATCTGGGCAAGGATGAAATTCTGGCCCATATCCGCGCTGGCAAGGCGGTGAGCAAGCTGGCCCTGAACTGGCGCCAGCGCGTATCTTTCGTGCTGGAAGAGGATCTCAGCCTCAAACGGCTGCGCTTTGACGATGCCGTGATGGAGGAAGCGGCTGATGGCAGTGGCGATGATGAGATCACCCGCTTTGACAGTGATCTGGTCATCATGAGTGGCGAACTGCGTCAGTTGCTGGCTGAACTGATGCAGATTTTCACGGAGGCGACATAAACATGGAACTTTCTTCATTGACAGCACTGTCACCGCTGGACGGACGTTATGGCAGCAAGGTAGCTGCGCTTCGCCCCATTTTCAGTGAATACGGCCTGATCCGGGCGCGGGTGCAGGTGGAACTGGGCTGGTTGAAAATACTCGCTGCGCATCCTGGTATCAGCCAGATTCAGCCTTTTTCGGATGATGCGCTGGCATTTATTGATGGTATCGTGGCGGCATTCAGCGAACAGGATGCCGCTCGGGTCAAAGCGATTGAGCGCACCACCAACCATGATGTCAAGGCCGTGGAATACTTTCTCAAGGAACGCCTGCGCAGCCGCAGCGATATGGCTCATCAGGCCGAGTTTCTGCATTTTGCCTGCACCAGTGAAGATATCAATAACCTGGCCTATGCGCTGATGCTGAATGAGGCCCGGCAACGGGTGATGTTGCCAGCGCTGGATGGCATTATCCGCCATATGCGCGAACAGGCTGCCGCGATGGCTGAGCAAGCCATGCTGGCTCGCACCCATGGTCAATCGGCCAGTCCTACCACCATGGGCAAGGAATGGGCCAATGTTGTGCTGCGCCTGCAACGTCAGCGTCTGGCCATTGCCGCCTGTCCGATCCTGGGCAAAATCAATGGCGCTGTCGGCAATTATAACGCCCACTTGATCGCTTACCCGGAGATCGACTGGCCAGCCACGGCGGCGGATTTCGTCCGCTCGCTGGGCCTGGAGTGGAACGCGTTGACAACGCAGATCGAGCCGCATGATTTTATCGCTGAACTGAATCAGGCATGGATGCGTGCCAATACCATTATGATTGATTTCTGCCGCGATATCTGGGGCTATGTCTCACTGGGTTATTTTCGTCAAAAAGTGGTGGCTGGCGAAGTTGGCTCTTCGACCATGCCACACAAGGTGAACCCCATTGATTTTGAGAATGCCGAGGGCAATTTTGGCATGGCCAATGCCATGCTGGCACACCTGGCTGAAAAACTGCCCATTTCCCGCTGGCAACGTGACCTGACCGACTCCACCGTGCTGCGCAACCTCGGTGCCGGTTTCGGCTACAGTCTGCTGGCCATGGATTCGCTGAACAAAGGTATGGGTAAACTGCAGTTAAACAGCGATCGCCTGCAGGAGGATCTTGAGCAGAGCTGGGAAGTACTGGGTGAGGCGGTGCAAACCGTGATGCGCAAATACGGCCTTGAAAATCCTTACGAACAAATGAAGGCCATGACCCGTGGCAGCGGCATTAGCGAAGCCAACCTGCGCGCCTTTATTCGCCAACTGGATATTCCCGAGGCCGACAAGGCGCGGTTGCTGGCGCTGACACCGGCAGGCTATACCGGCAATGCCAGCTGGCAGGTGGCGCATATCCCCGACTGAATGCGCCTGTATATCGGCATTCAGGCGGCCAGCGTAGCCAGCAGCGAAAACCTGCGTCAGCCGCTTTCTGCTCAGGGACGGCTGGATGTCACGCATGTGGCAGGCTTTCTCAGCCTGTTCGAGCAACCTGCACCGGCCATCATCTGGCATGGCAATCGTCTGGCGGCCATCCAGACGGCAACCATGGTGGCTAAAGTCTGGCAGAGCGAAGCCTGTGAAACCCTGCCGCTGCTCTGTGATGATACCGCTACGTTAGCATTGCTGGCTCATGTGCAGGCACAGCGGCAGGATTGCGCGCTGATTGCCCATCCAGCCGTGCTACAGGCACTGCTGGCGTGCCTGCTCGGTTGCCCGCCTGAAAGCCTGAATCTTGCAGCGGGCAGCATGCTGTGCCTGCAACATCAAGACGCATACTGGCAGTTGCAGTGGAGCCTGCGCCCGACGCTGTTTTACCGCCATGATGAGGAAGCTGTATGACCCATGAAGAAATTCGCCAGCGCATTTGCGCTGCTTACCCTGATGCCAGCGTGGAAGTGCAGGGCAATGACTGTAGTCTGAGCCTGCATATTGTCAGCGCTGCCTTTGCCGGCATGAGCCGCCTGCAACGTCAGCGCAGCGTCATGAAGCTGTTTGCCGAAGAATTGCAGCAGGGCAGCATGCATGCGCTGACGGTTCGCGCCCAGGCTCCCGGCGAATAAAGGCATGCGGCTGCCGCTGTTTCAGGTTGATGCCTTCAGCCGTCATGTGTTTGGTGGCAACCCGGCTGCGGTGGTCTTGTTGGAAGAAGCGCTGCCAGCGGCGCTGATGCAGGCGATTGCGGCTGAAAACAACCTCTCCGAAACCGCTTTTGTGCGCTTGCAGGCTGCTGGCGTCGCTGCCATTCGCTGGTTCACGCCGACGACGGAAGTAGCGTTGTGCGGTCACGCCACGCTGGCTGCCGCACATGTGCTGCTGACGCAACATCCGTCATGGTCGGCCATTCGTTTTCATTGTAGCCGTGGCCTGCTGTTGGTTCAGCGCAGCCGCCATGGTTTGCAAATGCAGTTTCCTGAAGATTTGCCGCAGCCGTGGCAAGCTCCACACTGGCTGGAAAAAGCCATTGGCGCGGCGGTGATTCGCAGTGCGCATGGTCGTGATGATGCGCTGGTGGAAATTGCTGATGCGACGCAGCTGGCCAGACTGAAGCCTGATCTTAAAGCGCTGACCCGCCTGCCGTTTCGTGGCCTGATCATCACTGCCAGCGGTGGCCCGGCAGTTGATTTTTCATCGCGTTTTTTCGCCCCGCAAAGCGGCATCCCAGAAGACCCGGTGACCGGTTCCGCGCACACCCTGCTGACACCATTCTGGGCGCAACAGCGGCAATGCCGCCAGCTACAGGCGCGTCAGCTTTCGCCACGGGGTGGCGAATTGCATTGCCACTGGCAGCCCCCTTACGTCAACATTACCGGGCAGGCGGTCACATACCTGACAGGGCATTTGCTGCTGCCTGATGCTGTGACTGGCAACTCGCAAGGAAAATAACACCATGTTTTTTGGCTCTCTTCGTGAACAACACTGGATACCGGAACGGCAATGGCGCGCTGCAGATCACGGCCTTGACCGTCAGACTTCGGCAGTACTGACCGTTGCCTCTTCGCTGACCCGCTTTCTTGAGCGGCATCATCAGATGCATCTGCAGGTGGATGTGCAGGAGCAGGCCATCAGCCGCATCAGCGATGATGAAGCGGCCTTGCTCGATGCACAGCCCGGTGATGCGGCCTTGCGTCGTCAGGTGTCCTTATTGCATCATGGCAAAGCGGTGTTTGATGCCGAATCGGTGTTGCCGCTGGAGCCTTTGCCGCAGCCGTTATTACTGGAACTACAGCAAGGCGAACGCCCGCTGGCCAATCTGCTCATGGATTATGGTTTGTCGCTGTCGCGGCTGGATCTGGGTATTGCGCAGATTCAGGGCGAACAGCCATGGCACGGTTGCTGGGCGCGGCGTTCGGTGCTGCGTTCGGATGCCGGGATCCGGGCGCTGGTGGTGGAAGTGTTTTTGCCACTGATGTGGCAGCGCCTGGCGCTGGTACAACAACACAGCGCAGGCCGCATATAACCCACCATGTGGCTTGAGCCACCGATTCAGTTGCACAGCCTGCCGCGTGAGCCAGGCATCTACCGCATGCTGGATGCTGATCGCAAGGTGTTGTACGTCGGCAAGGCGCGCAATCTGCAACGACGCGTGTCCAGCTATTTTCAACGTCAGCCGGAATCTCCGCGTATTCAGGCCATGGTGGCGCTGGTGCGGGATATTGAGTGTAATATCACGGCCTCGGAAGCCGAAGCGCTGGTGCTTGAGCATAACCTCATCAAACAGCTCAAACCGCGCTATAATGTGTTGCTCAAGGATTCCAAAAGTTACCCCTATATTGTACTGACGGATGAACGCTGGCCACGTCTGCGCATGCATCGCGGTCAGCGCTCGGCGGCAGGCAGTTATTTTGGGCCTTTTCCGCATGCCAAGGCAGTGCATGATACGCTGCATGTGCTGCATGATATGTTTCGTTTGCGTGATTGTGATGATGCAGAATTTCGCCATCGCAGTCGTCCCTGTATGCAGCACCAGATTGGCCGTTGCACCGCGCCCTGCTGCGGCCTGGTGAGCGAAGAAGCCTACCGTCAGCAGGTGCAGCAGGTTGAAATGGTGCTCAATGGTCATGATGCGCAGTTGCAACAGCAATGGGAAACGGAAATGCAGCAAGCCGCCGCCCGTATGGACTTCGAGCGCGCTGCGATATTGCGCGACCGCATCCGCGATCTGCGGCGTATTGTGGATGGCAGTCCGGACAAGGATTTGCCTGCCGATGCCGATGCCATCTGTATTGTGCGCCAGCCGCAGGCAGTGTTGCTCGGCATCGGCGTGCGGCGGCAGGGACGCGATCTTGGGGTTCATACCGTGCGCGCCGGGCAAGCTGTTGATGCCGATGATGAAGAAATTTTGCAAAGCCTGCTGTTGGCACGCTACCGCCGGGAGCCACCGCCAGGACAGTTACTGCTTGGGCAGGATGAAGCCGTGCTGCAACGCTTGCGCCACCTGCTGCGTTTGCTGCATCCGAAGCAGCGTGTTGAACTGCTGGCACCGCGCCGGGGCAGCAAGGCGGAATGGCTGGCCCAGGTCGCCAGAAGCAGTGCTGAGCAGGCGGCTCACCGCAGCCTCGACCAGCAGCCTGCTTTTGCCGCCCTGGCTCGCTTGCTGGGGCTTGACGTCACGCCACAGTTACTGGCTGCCGTCGATAATGCCCACCTTGGTGGCAAGCACATGGTGGCTGCCATTACCTATGGAGGCTGGCAGGGTGCGGAAAAACAGTATTACCGCCGCTATCAGCTTGATGATGTGCATGCAGGGGATGATTATGCTGCCATGGCTGCCGTGTTGCGCCGCTTTTTCAGCGCGATGTGCGAACAACGTATCCCGCAACCGGATATACTGATCATCGATGGCGGACGCGGTCAGCTAAAGGTTGCCCGCGAAACGCTGGATGATTTTCCTGAACTATCGTTACGCCTGCTGGCCATGGCCAAGGGAGAACGGCGGAAAACGGGTGAAGAAACCCTGTGGCTGGACTGCCAAGGGGATGCCGACGGCCAGCCACTGGCCATGCGCCCGGGGGTTCACGATCCAGCCTTGCTGCTGTTGGCTCGCGTCCGCGATGAAGCCCATCGCTTCGCTGGCAGCTATTTGCGCAAGCGTAAAAAGCAAAGCATGTTACAATCCGGCCTGGATCATATTCCCGGCATCGGCCCGCACAAACGACTTGCCCTGCTCAAACATTTCGGTGGCATTCAGGGCATTCGCGCCGCCAGCCGCCAGCAACTGGCGCAGGCTCCCGGTATTTCGCAACGCCTGGCCGAGCGGATTTTTATTGCCTTGCATAGTTAAATTTTTCTGATCTCCGATATTTGCCTTCTCGACAACAATGGCATAACCGTGCCAGTTAGTGTCCGCTTGCACGAACTTTCGGCAAGATATCATTTCACATTTCTTCCTTAATTGCTTCACATTCATTGCGCAGCGTTCGCCCTGCAAGGGGGCAGAATCCCACATTTTCCCGTAAGGAGGCTTAATGATGAAACATACCATGACTACACGGCAACGCCGGTGGCCTGGGCTGGCGCTGGCCTTGTTGATGCTGGCCGCGGTACCAGTAGCGCAAGCCGTGCCGACGCATGACCATCACGGCATCATGGCACAGGCCAGCCAATTGCAGCTTACCGATGAACAGCGACAGCAAATCAGGAAGATTACGCGCAGCGCCCGTAACGCAAACAAGCATCTCCGTGATGCACTGGCGGACAACCGGGAAGCCATGCGCCGTCTGGATCCGGGCGACAGCAATTACCAGAAGCAACTGGAAAAGCTGGCCAGCGACAAAGCGGCGCTGGTGAAAAAGCTGACCATTCAGCGTGGCAAGATGAAGGCCCGCGTGTATGCGTTGCTGACACCGGAGCAACGCAAAAAAGCAGCAACAATGGCGCATCAGCGCCCGTTAAAAGGCGCGACCCGTGACCTGCGTTCCTGCCCGCCTCTGCCTGTGCGCTAAAGTCAGCTCATATCCAGCGGATCCACATCGACGCGCAGGCGCACACCGGAAGTCAGGGGAAGTTGCTGGAGTACGGGTTCAAGCATCCAGGGAAGTTGCTGCCTGCTGTCATCGCGCAACAACACCTCAAAACGGTAGCGCCCGGCCTGACGCTCCAGCGGGCAGGGCGTGGCCGCCATGACCTGAATATCAGGAATACACTGGCAACGCTGGTGCCACTGGCGGGCACACTGCAAGGTTGCCTCCGCGCGACGACCACTGAATAACAGTCGCACCCAGCGGGCAAAAGGTGGAAATGTTAATTGCTGGCGCAGTGCCAGCTCTTCGTCCAGCGTGATCCTGGCCTTGTCGGCATGAATGCGCTGTAGCCAGGGCGCATCGGGCATCCATGTCTGAATCAGAACCGTGCCGGTTTTTGTGCCACGCCCGGCACGACCCATGACCTGGGTCATTTGCTGCCACCAACGCTCACTGGCACGAAAATCAGGAATGGACAGCCCCATATCTGCATGCACCACAGCGACCAGGGTGACATTATGAAAATCATGCCCCTTCACCAACATCTGGGTACCAATCAGGCAGTCAATGTTCCCTGCTTCAAAATCCTTCAGGGTGCTCATCAGCTTTTGATGGGTGCTGATGGCATCACGATCAAAGCGCGCTAATCGGATATTCGGTAATTGTTCTGTCAACAGCTCGTCCAGACGCTCAGTACCGCTGCCCATCGGCAATAACGAGGCCTCACCGCACTGCTCGCAGCTACGCGGTGTGCGTCGGCTAAAACCGCAGACATGACAACGCAGCTCGCCATTACTGCGATGAAGCGTCAGGCGCAATGAACAATCCGGGCAGTGGATGACATAACCACAGGCCACGCATTGCAGTGCCGGCGCATAACCGCGTCGATTAAGAAAAAGAATGGATTGTTCGCCACGGTCATGCGTATCGGCAAGCGCCTGCAACAAGGGAGGAGAGAGAATGGTGTTGGGATACTGACGCATATCAATCACCTGAAGGCGTGCATCTTCCGTGGCTACAGCCTGTTTGCTCAGGGTAAGCAACTGACAGCGCCCTTCCCGCACCAGTCGCCAGCTTTCCAGCGAGGGCGTTGCCGAGCCGAGTACCAGCGGGATTCGATATTGTTGTGCCAGTAACAACGCTGCATCGCGGGCCGAGTAACAAACACCATCGTTTTGTTTCAGGCTGCTGTCATGTTCTTCGTCAATGACGATCATGCCAGGCTGAGGCAACGGCAAAAACAATGCCGATCGCGTTCCGATGATGACTTCAGCTTTAGCAAGATGGCGGATCGCGGCCAGCCGCTGTGCATTGCTTAACGCCGAATGCCAGATCAGCACCTTGTCAAAACGTTGCGCCAGCCGTTGCTGCCACATGGGCGTCAGGCCGATTTCCGGTACCAGAATCAATACCTGCTGACCGGCATTGACACAATGGCGAGCGGCTTCAAGATAGACCTCGGTTTTGCCAGAGCCGGTGCGGCCAAACAGCAAACTGACGCAAAATGCCCCCATGCCGCTGATAATGGCGTCGGCGGCATGCTGCTGTTCGCTGTTCAGGGTAGGCAGGCTGCCTGCCCCATGCCTTGCCCTGTCCAGCCAGACGGGTTCGACAGCCGCTTCCTTCACCAGTTGACGGTCAACCAGTTGATGTAATTGATGACGGGCATCGGCCATGTCTGCCCGTGCCAGCACGGTACGCAGTGTCAGCTTGCTCCGGTTGCGGAAAACACCCTGCCAGTCGGGGAACTGCTGTGCCAGCGCTTTCGGATCGGGGCAATACCAGCGACTACTGCTTTCAGCATGAAGCCAGCCCAGCGCCGTTTCGTACATCACGCCCGGCGCAGCGAGATAATAGCGTTGCACGCGTGCCACCCATTGCAGCCAGTTGTCCGGGCAGGGAGGCCGGGCATCCAGTACGTCGGTGACAGGCCGCAGTTCGATGCCCGTCGGCGGTTCAGTGATTGCCAGAACAACCGCTGTGCGCTGCTGCCTGCCAAAAGGAACCCGCACGCGCACACCTGCCCGGGGATGACCAAAAGCTTCAGGCCACAGGTAATGAAAATGTTGGCGCAACGGACAAAATACGGCAACTTCGACGCACGGGCGGTTCACGGCAATCATTCTCTCCTGAGGAGTTTGTTGGACGTTGGCAATCGTCACGAGAAATAGCGGGATTGAGCCAAATATCGACCTGTTGGCGATGAACAGCGACGCTGAAGACAGGGCGAAGATTTGGCCAATATCCGGTTGTTCGTAACAGCTTTGTCAAAATTCGACAGGCTTCTGGTGCGCACCCTATCGTTGATGCCATAGCTTACCACAAAGGAGATGCCTTGTGACCATTCGTCTTAAACTGTTTCTTGCCTTGCTGTTTTCCGGCATTCTTGTGGCTGGCTCATTATTCCTTTTTCTGCAATGGAGTTTTGACCATGATTTTTTGCGTTATGTTAATCAGCGACAACAGCAACGCATGGCGCAGATCACCCGTCGGCTGGGAGAAGAATACGGCCGCTATGGCAACTGGGGCTTTCTGAGAACGCCGGGAGCATGGCAGCGTCTGGATATATTGCGTCCACACCACCACGCTGCCGGACAGGAGGCATTCCCGCACAGAACGCCGCCAGCGCTGTTACATCGCTTGTATAATGCCAAACGAGAGCCGCTTTTCGGCCCGCCTGAGCGACAGCCACCAGCACATATGATTGCGATTCGCCACCAGCAAACCGTGGTGGGCTATCTCGCCACACCGCCATTGCGTCAGCTTAGCGATATTGGCGACTTGCAGTTTATGGCTCAACAAACTCAGGTGTTTGCCATTGTCTCACTGGCCATGGCTTTGTTTTCGCTGTTGTTTTCCTTCCCGCTGGCCAATCATCTACTGCGTCCCGTGCGCGAGCTGAGCGCCGGTACGCGGCAGCTGACTGCCGGCGCATACCATGCCCGCATCACACCGCGAACGAGTGATGAGCTGGGGCAGTTGTGCCGCGATTTCAACTTGCTGGCTGCGACACTGGAGAATAATGAACAGGCCCGTCAGCAATGGGTGGCAGATATTTCCCACGAACTACGCACACCACTGGCCGTGCTGCGCGCCGAAATCGAGGCTATTCAGGATGGTGTCCGCCCGCCAGATGATAGAAATATCGCTGTCCTGCACGATGAGGTACTGCATCTTATCCGTCTGGTGGAGGATCTGTATGAACTGTCGATGTCTGATATTGGTGCCTTAAGCTACAAAATGACAACAACGCAACCGCTGGCCTTGCTTGCCGATGCTCTGGAGGTCTTCACCCGCCGTTATGCCAGCAAGGGATTGGTGCTGGAGTCGCAATTGCCCGCGCAGGAGATCAACATGCAGGCTGATCCTGATCGTTTACAGCAATTATTCAGCAATCTGCTGGAAAACAGCTATCGCTACACCGATGTGCCTGGTCGTGCCATCGTATCGGCCTGCATGGATCATGGCGTATTACAGGTGGTGATTGAGGATAGCGCGCCAGGTGTGCCACCAGAACAGCTGCCCAGGCTCTTTGAACGCCTGTACCGGGCCGATCCATCACGTCACAGAACCACGGGTGGTGCCGGACTTGGCCTATCGATTTGTCAGAACATCGTTCAAGCGCATCAGGGTAGCATCAGCGCGGAGCCATCCCGCTTCGGTGGCCTGCGCATATGCATCAAGCTGCCTGTGGCATAAAGTTCGGTTTACGGTCTGAAGACCGCTCCTGCATTTGGCGTCCCTCGTGGTTCGCGACGTGGTGGGCGTTTTTGCGGTACGTATGATCCCCCTGTAGGAGGGGTCTCTGGCCCCGAATCACCACGGTTCCGACAAACGGGTGACACTTTTGACCGCACCCGTCAGCCAGGGCAATCGCATTAAAATTCTGGCCTGCTGGCCTTAGGAATCTTTATTACCTATAGTGCGGAAATGAGTTCTGAAAATAACAAACCCGCTATTCTGTCATATTTCTCAGAGATTCCTGACCCTCGTATCAACAGGAAGAAGCTACAT
>WFOJ01000044.1 GCA_015488125.1 Mariprofundaceae bacterium | reverse complement strand
CTTTGGCAATCGTCGCGAGAAATAGCGGGATTGAGTCAAATATACGACCTGTTGGCGGCGAATAGCAGCGCTATTTAACAAAAACAGGGCGAAGATTTGGCCAATATCCGCTTTTTCGTAGTAGATTGATCAAAGTCCGACAGACTCCTAGATAGAATGACACGGTGACCAACTGGCTTCCCCTTCCTCTTCATGCGCCACGCGATGGGATGCTACGTCCCCCGTCTTGTGCCTTTTTGTACCATGTAAGTGGATACTGACTTGTTTTCGATGGTATTGTGGTTGGTAGCATCAGGCAAGCTTGCCATGAAGGAGAGCTTGTGCAACGCTTCGCTATTCCCGCCGTATGAGCAGGAAATACAGGAGGATGGCAATGAAAAAGATTTCTCTGGCCTTGTGTGCGCTTGTATGCATGGCACAACCTGCGATGGCAGGTGATATGGCAATTGGCGGCAAAGCGGGTACGCTGGGTGCTGGTGTCGAACTGGTGACTAATGTGGTGCCCATGCTGGTGAATGCCCGCGTACAGTTAAACGCCTTTAATTATAACAAGACGCTACAGGATACCAGCGTAACCTACGACGCGAAGCTCAAGCTGTTTTCCTTTGGTGCGGTGGCTGATGTTTATCCTTTTGTTGGCAAGTTTCGCCTTAGTGGCGGTCTTTACTACAATGGTAACAAGTTTTCGATGACAGGTACGCCCAGTGCAGGGGCGACGTACGTGATCAATGGTACGACCTATACTGCCGCCAATGTTGGTTCGCTAACCTCGACCGTGGATTTTAACAAGATCGCGCCCTATGTCGGCATTGGTTTTGGCGACCCGGTATCCAGTGGTAGCCCGATTGGGTTTAATGTGGATCTTGGCGTATTGTACATGGGCACACCGAAGTCTGTTGTAACCGCTACTGGCGCGGCAACCAATCCTGCGTTGGCTGCCGATATTGCCGCAGAAAAGAAAAAACTGGATGATGCGCTGAATAAAATGAAGTTTTATCCGGTGGCGGCGCTGGGCGTGACCTTCCGCTTCTGATCCGGGGTAATCGTGGCAACGGCAGCACAACTGGAAGAACAACTGGTGCAATCGCTGCGCCAAAGTCCTGATGACAAGGCGGCTCTGGTGACCTTCCGTCAGCGGGCGCGTCTGGCTGAACGCAATGACCGCTTTGTGGAAATGGGCGTGATTTATGGCGCTATGGCGATTTATCTGTCAGATGACCTGGATTTGCCGATGCGGGCAGCGCAGGCCTATCAGCGGGCTGGTCTGAAAGATGATATGACGCGCTACTACCTGATGACCATAGAGCGCTATATTGCCAAAAGTGATCCGGCACAGGCGGCGGCAGTGCTGAAGCAGTTTTTGTCGATCAGCGATGGGGCGGTGGAAATCCCCTCATCCATTCTGGAGTTGTGCGACCGGTACGGTATTTCCCATGCTGCGCACGCGCCCAGTATTCCGGCATTAAGCGATGATGAGCGTGGTCGTGGGCGTTTGCGTCAGCATCCCTTGTTTGCCGGGCTGGAAGAAAAAACGTTTTCACGTCTGGCGGCGTTGATGCAGTGGCATCGCTGGCCGATGGGGCATGAGTTGCTGCGGCAGGGGGACAAAGCGACAGAGATGTATTTTGTGTTGTCGGGTCAGATTGATGTGTTTGTGACGGATCATGGGCAGCGGACATCCTTAGGTCATGTTGCCTCTGGCGGTGTATGTGGTCAGGTAGCTGTGCTTAGTGCCGGTGCGCATGTGATTAATGCGATGGCGGTCAGCGATGTGGAAGTGATGGCGTTGCCATTGGGCGCACTGGAGCAAGTCCGCAGCATTGCTCCCGATTTGCTGTTGCAAATGTATCGTGATTGCTGGCAGGAGGCATCTGTGCCCTTGCATATGCCGTTGCCTTCGTTAAAAAATCTTGATCAGCGCATTCGGCAGCGCATTCATAAGCGTATGCCGAAGGTGAAGGTGGCGCGGCATGTCTGGTTGCGTCGCGCAGGCTGAGCTGCGCTGTTTGCAATATCGTCTCCGGCGCATGGGGATGCTGGAACTGGAGTTGTGGTTGCAGCGTCTTGATGAGGTATTGCGGGCGCAGCCTGAGTTGTTGCCAGATGTTCGTGTGTTGTTGAGTCGGGATGTTCCCGAGCTTGAGGCCATGATGCGCGGACGCAAGGCTTGTCCTGCGACTTTAAGGGCGTGGCTAGCGTGAAGTGGCTTGCCAGCCTGTGCCTGCTCTTGCTCCTGCTCTCGTGGAACGCTGCTGCCGATGACAGTGTTTGGCGCGTTGAGGGGCTGGTGCTTGAACCTGCCATGCAGGATCTTGGCGTTGCTGAGGAGGGCCAGCATGTGCTGGCTTCGGTTCTGGTGCGCAACAACACGGCTGAGACAGCGCAGATCATTGCTGTGGAAGCATCTTGTGGTTGCACGCGTGCCATTCCGGATCAATATATCCTGGCACCGGGCGAGTTTACCATGATCAATATTGACGTGGATACCAGTGGCAAGCTTGGGCGTGTCAAAAAAAGCGTGGTCGTGACAGACCAGGCCGGGCGACAGTCCACTGCCTGGATGACGCTGACCGTCAAACCATCGCCGCACGCACAGGCCGGGCGGCATACGATCTTCGATGCTGCCTGTGCCCGTTGTCACGCTGAACCGGCGCGGGGAAAGCAAAAGGGGCAGGATATTTATCGTGCTGTGTGCGCCATGTGTCACGGCAAGGATGCGCGTGGCGATTATGCGCCTGACCTGCGACGAATTGATGATGGCAAGGCGTTGCGCCTGATGATTAGCCAGGGCGTTGATCCCCGACATATGCCTGCTTTTTCCCGTGCGCATGGTGGCCCGTTGACAGAAGCGCAAATAAACGCATTGGTCAAATGGTTATTGTCGCTGGACTAGTTGCCTGTTTGCGGCTATAAATCGCACCCATGAAAAAAGTAGTTATTGCACCTTCGATATTGTCCGCAGATTTTGCCAATCTGGAACAGGAGATTCGTGCCATTGATGAAGGTGGCTGCGACTGGGTTCATGTGGATGTCATGGACGGTCAGTTTGTGCCGCCGATCACCATTGGTGATAACATCGTCAAGGCGATTCGTCCGCATACCGACAAGGTGATGGATGTCCATCTGATGGTGATGAACCCTGAGCGTCAGGTCGAAGCTTTTGCCAAAGCTGGCGCTGATATTATCACGGTTCATCAGGAAGCCTGTATTCACCTGGAGCGTACCTTGCAATCCATTCGTGATGCTGGCTGCAAGGCGGGGGTCAGCTTGAATCCGGCAACACCGGTCTCGACCATCGCCCACGTGTTACACTGCGTTGATCTGGTCTTGCTGATGAGCGTCAATCCCGGCTATGGTGGTCAGTCCTACATCCATGCCGTGACGGAAAAAATCGCCCAGGCGCGCAAAATGCTGGATGATGCTGGCAGTGATGCGTGGCTGGAAGTCGATGGCGGCGTGAACGTGGCGACCATGGAAGAAGTGGCCGCTGCCGGGGCGAACGCCTTTGTGGCGGGGTCAGCCGTTTATAACAAGCCGGATTATGCTGCGGCAATTGCCGAATTGCGTACGCTGGCAGAAAAATCCAGAGAATAACAGTTTAACGCCACTGGTCTGTGTGCAGGCTGGTGGCGTTTTAGTGCTTTGGTAAAGCATATTGATTTAGTAAAAAGGGGGGGTCTATGACTGATCAGGTCGATCAATCGCGGCGAAATATGCTGTTTGGCGCGGCTGGCTTGCTTGGTGGCGTGGCGGCAGCGGCTGCAGCGGTGCCATTTGTAGGCAGTATGCTGCCAGCAGCCGATACACTGGCCGCAGCGAAAACGGAATTTGATGTGAGCACCGTTGAGG
This sequence comes from Mariprofundaceae bacterium, assembly GCA_015488125.1. GTDB lineage: Bacteria > Pseudomonadota > Zetaproteobacteria > Mariprofundales > Mariprofundaceae > AB-137-C09. The sequence continues at coordinate 1,348 of WFOJ01000044.1, read as the reverse complement.
AAGGGCAACTGGTGGTGATTCAGTGGCAGGGTAAGCCGGTGTTTGTCACCCATCGCTCGAAAGCGCTGCTGAATGAAGTGGACGGGCATGACGATATGCTCAAGGATCCGAATTCCGAGGCCATTGAAGAAGTCTCGGCCGAATGGATGACACCGGAAAACCGCAAATATCGTTCCATCAAACCGGAATATCTGATTGTGGTAGCCAGTTGCACGCACCTGGGCTGTATTCCGATGTACAAGCCGACCAAGGGTCGCAAGGATTGGGGTGATTCCGTACCGGAAGACTGGCCAGGCGGCTGGCATTGCCCGTGTCACGGCTCGTTGTACGATATTTCTGCACGCGTGATCAAGGGTTCTCCTGCACCGCATAATCTGCATCTGATGCCGTATAAATACACCAGTGGTACCACTGTGGTGATTGGTTAGGGAGAAGGGGAGGATCATGATTAACGCCTTGATGAAAACCAGTCTGTTCAAGTGGCTGGATGAGCGTACCGGCGCCGAAGCGATTGTGAAATCGCAGTTGACCGAATACCCGGTGCCAAAGAACCTGAACTATATGTGGAACTTTGGTTCGCTGGCGCTGCTGGTGCTGGTGTTGCAGATTTTGACCGGGATTTTCCTGGCTATGTACTACAAGCCCAGCGCTGCGCTGACCTATGGCCACTATACTGTCGCCTTTGATTCGGTTGAGCGCATCATGCGCGATGTAAATTTTGGCTGGCTGATTCGTTATATGCATGCGGTTGGTGCCTCGGCCTTCTTCGTTGTAGTTTATATGCATATTGCCCGTGGCCTGTATTATGGTTCTTATAAAGGGCCGCGTGAGCTGTTGTGGATTATCGGCGTGGTTATCCTGCTGATCATGCAGGGTGCAGCTTTCTTCGGTTATCTGTTGCCCTGGGGTCAGATGTCCTTCTGGGGTGCGACCGTGATTACCAATCTGTTCGGCGCTTTGCCGGTGATCGGTGGCTTCCTGCAGGAAGTGCTGCGCGGTGGCTTCTCTGTGGGTGACCCGACACTGAATCGCTTCTTCTCTCTGCATTATTTGTTCCCACTGTTACTGGCAGCGATTGTTGGCGGACATATACATGCGCTGCATGTAGTGCATTCCAACAACCCTGAAGGTGTGGATGTGCATAGCGATGAAGAGCGCATTAACTTCCATCCGTATTATACGGTGAAAGATGCCTTCGGTGTCGGCGTATTCCTGCTGGTTTATTGCTATGTTGTGTTCTTCAATCCGCAGATGGGCGGCTACTTTATTGAAGTGGATAACTATGTTCCCGCCAATAACCTGCAAACACCAGCGCATATTGCACCAGTGTGGTATCTGACACCGTGGT
>WFOJ01000043.1 GCA_015488125.1 Mariprofundaceae bacterium | reverse complement strand
TGATCGCAATCTGCTCCAGCAAGGTGGCTGATGAAGCCAGATACAGTTCATCCAATGCCTTGATTTTCGACCATGGCAACGCCATGCGTTCGGCCATTCGCATGGTTGTTTCCTCGGCGCGCACAGCACTGCTGCATAACCACAAATCAGGGATCCACTGCCGCTGCAATAAGACATCAGCCATGCGTGACGCGTCATGTCTGCCGCGCATATTCAATGGCCGCTGGCGATCAGCCTGCCCCGGCGTACCCCAGTCGGATTTGGCATGACGGATCAATATCAGTGTTTTCATTACAGCCTCCTGGACTCACTTTTGTACACATGTACAACCATTATTAGCGCGGTGAACATGTTTGGCGCGCCATTGCTTTCATTGCGTCAGCCATTGCATCAATGCTGTTTCATCGGCAATCTTGATGCCCAGACTGCGGGCTTTGTCAAGCTTGCTGCCAGCTTTTTCACCGGCGATTAACACATCGGTGTTTTTTGATACAGAAGTGGTGACTCTGACTCCGCGCTGACGCAAGGCCTCGCTGGCCTGCTGACGCGATATATGGCTGAAACTACCGGTTAGAACCACGGTTTTTCCACATAGCGGGTGTGTATCAACGGTCGTTGCTGCGCCGCTTTTTGGTATCTCCAATTGCGCCAGCAGGCGCTGAAGCCAGGCTTGCTGCTGTTCATCGGTAAAAAAAGCACGCAGGCTGCGGCTGACTTCGGGACCGATATCCGGCAGTGCCTGCAATTCGTCTTCGCTGGCATCCTTCAGCTTTTCAATGCTGCCAAAATGCGCTGCCAGCATTCGCGCCGTTTGTTGACCGACGTGCCGAATCCCCAGGGCAAACAATAGTTGCGACAATGGCCGTTGACGGCTGGCTTCCACGGCCTGTTGCAAATTACGGATGCTTTTTTCACCCAGGCCGGCCTGCCCGCGCAATGCCTCGTGCCAGTTCAGGGTATAAAGATCGTCGGGGGTGCGCACCAGTTGTAGTTCAATCAGACGAGCCAGCATTTTTTCTCCCAGACCGTCAATATCCATGGCGCCTCGTGAGACGAAATGACGCAGACCTTCCAGCAATTGCGCCGGGCAGCGGATGCCGGCGGGACAACGAATGGCCGCTTCATCTTCTTCCCGTACCACGGCAGCGCCGCAGACAGGGCAATGCGTCGGTGGTTTGACGGCTGGCGCTCGTCTGACCTGTGGATCAACCAGCGCTGCCACCACTTCGGGAATAACATCGCCAGCCCGACGCACCAGCACACGATCGCCGGGACGCACATCTTTGCGATGGATCTCGTCAATATTATGTAAGGTGGCACGGCTGACCTGTACGCCACCAATATGCACGGGTTCCAGCACAGCAACAGGCGTAATCACGCCGGTGCGCCCCACTTGCCAGTGAATATCACGCAGCAGGGTACTAACTTCCATTGCCGGAAACTTCCAGGCAATCGCCCAGCGCGGGCTACGGGCAATTTCTCCCATTCTTCGTTGTGTGGCAAAATCATTGAATTTGAACACGATGCCGTCGATTTCGTAGGGTAACTGTTCGCGTCTGGTCAGCATATCCTGATAATGCGCTTCAATGGCGACCATATCTGTCAACAAGGCATAATCCTGAATGGCAAAGCCCAGTCTTCGTAACCGTTCCAGCAGCGCAGACTGGGATGTTGCCAGTGCTTCTCCACCGAGGCCGACCCCATAAGCAAAAAAACGCAACTTCCGTTTTGCCGTGATGCCGGCATCCAGCTGACGCAATGAGCCGGCAGCGGCATTGCGCGGGTTGGCCAGTGGTTTTTCACCGCTGGCGGCACGTTCAGCATTCAGTTTTTTCAGTGTTGCCAGCGGCATATACACTTCACCGCGCACTTCCAGCTCTGCTGGCAGATGATCATCATTCAGGCGCGCCGGAATATCGGCAATGGTGCGGACATTGTGGGTAATATCCTCGCCTTGCCGACCGTCACCGCGTGTGGCGGCCTGTACCAGCAGGCCATTGATATAGCGCAGATTGACGGCCAGGCCATCAATCTTGGGTTCAGCAATGATGGCCTCAGAGGCATTGCCGGAACGATCAACAAAAGCCCGCATTTCTTCAACACTGAAGGCATTGGCCAGCGACAGCATGGGCATACCATGCCTTACTGTGGCAAATGCCGGAGAAGGCGGCGCGCCGACGCTTTGTGTGGGTGAGTCCGCAGGTATTGGCAGGCCGCTGGCTTGCTCCAGTTCGCTCAGTTCGCGCAGCAGTGCATCATATTCAGCATCGGAAATGCGCGGCGCGTCCAGTACATAGTAATCATAATTGCAGGCACGTAGCAACTGACGCAGCTGGCGGATGCGGGTTTCTGTATTGACGGACTCAGGCACCGGGCTGTTTGACATCTGCGGTGCTATGCATTGTTTTTGGTGTAGCCGGAGCAGGCTGATCAAGCAAAGCCTGCAAACGCTGACGCAGGCCTTTGTCCTGCCAGGGAGCAGGACCAATAATATGCGCCTGAATCACACCCTGGCGATCAATAATATAGGTCTCAGGAAAGCCGGTGACACCATAGCGGTTGGCAACAGCCATATCGCTGTCCAGCACCACCGGAAAACGCATATGGTACTGGCGCACGAATTGACGCACATCATTGATATTCTGATCAGTGGAGGCGGCGAGTATTTTCAGCCCCTTGCCCTGCATTTCTTCATACAATTTCACCAGTGAGGGTACTTCTGCCCGACAGGGGGCGCACCACGTAGCCCAGAAATGCAACAGGGTGACTTCGCCTGCCGGAAGACTTTGGTATTCTCCCGTTAAATCAGGCAGCGACAAACTCACAGCCTTATCACCCTTGGCGAGAGGCCTTGTTGCCTCAGGTAATTGCCAAAAGGCAAAAGCAAGCAACCCGCCTGCCAGTGCAATGACGACGATCCATCGTACAATCATGTTTTGTGTTCTCCTGTTGTTTTTTCAGTGTGAAATTTCGTACACAGAACCCTGTGTCACTTGTTTCGGGTTGGCAACTTTTCTGATGCGAAATGCGATTCAATGTTACCAGGAATTGAATCCGTGGGTAGTGTTGGCGCTGTAAGAGAGAATAAAACGGCTGAACACATAAACTCGTTTTCTGTCATTGGGTGGATTCACGGTGGCGCTAAGGTACAACCACCTGTTTTAGTGGGAGGGGACCAAAACGTTTCGAATTTGCTTGCATAATTCTGACGGAGGACTATGTTTCGCCGCCCGAAACGGATAAGATTTAATATTGAGGTAAGGACGTTCATGTCTCTGGCTGTGGAAGAAAAAAACAAGATTATTGAAGAGTACGCTACCCATAAGGGTGACACTGGCTCTCCCGAAGTTCAGGTGGCTCTGTTGACAGCGCGCATCAATGGCCTGACCGATCACTTCAAGGCCAATCACAAGGATCACCATTCCCGCCGTGGTTTGCTGAAAATGGTTGGCCGTCGTCGCAATCTACTTAAGTACCTTAAGGAAAAGGATTTTGGGCGCTATCGCACGCTGATTGAGCGCCTTGGTTTGCGTCGCTAGAAGGGCTGTTTGACCCGTGTTCCGTGGCTTTCAGGCCATGGGCCGTATTTCTTGTTAAGGCGTTATTGACTCGCCCTGCGGTGTATCCGAACTTGCGAAGTTTTACATGTATGCTTGCGGCAATGCACACGCAGAAAAAGAGCGGCCCCTGTGGCCGCTCTTTTTGTTTTCTTCGCTCATCCCTTGGTTGGTTAATGTCCGGCGCCTGGGGGCAAACGGAACACGGTGATCAGCGGATACTTTTTCTCCTCCACTACAAAGATAACAGGGAGACGTCCTGATAAACGTCAGAAGGTTTAACATGTTTGATATTCAAACCAGTCAAGCGACCGTCGGTGGTCGCACATTCAGCCTGGAAACAGGGCGCATCGCCCGACAGGCCGGTGGCTCGGTACTCGCTCGTCTTGGCGATGTGATCGTCCACGTTGCTGCAACAGCAGCCAGGCAGCCCTTGCAAGGCGTGGATTTTCTTCCACTGACCGTTCACTACCAGGAAAAAACATATGCCGCAGGCCGCTTCCTGGGCGGCTTCATGAAACGTGAGGGTCGGCCTTCGGAAAAGGAAACGCTGACCAGCCGTCTGATCGACCGTCCGATTCGTCCGCTGTTTCCCAAAGGTTATTACTACGATACGCAGGTGCTGGCCACGGTGATCTCCGCCGACGAAGAGCATAACCCTGATGTCGTCGCCATTAACGGTGCCTCTGCTGCCCTGGCTATTTCCAATATTCCTTTTGGTGAGGTGATTGCCGCTTCCCGTGTTGGCCTGATTGATGGTGAATTCGTACTCAATCCGACTTACGCGCAAATGGAAAACTCGCAACTGGATCTGATCGTCGCTGGCACTCGTGATGCCGTGCTGATGGTGGAATCCGAGGCTCAGGAACTCTCCGAATCACAAATGCTGGATGCCGTGATTTTTGGTCAGGAAGGCTATCAACCTGTGATTGAGGCCATTGAGGAGCTGGTTCGCAAGGCTGGTAAGGAAAAAATGGCCATCGAAATTGCCGGTACTGATGAAGTGCAGCAGGCCGTGGATGCAGCATTTGAGGCACAGGTTCGCGAAGCTTATGCCATTACCGATAAACAGGTGCGCGCGGCAAGGCTGGAAGCATTACGTCTGGCTGCCAACGAGAAGTTCTGCGGCGATGATGATGCATCCTGGTCGCAGAACGATGTTACTGCCGCCATGAAGGCGTTGGAGAAGCGCGTTGTTCGCCGTGCTATTATCGAGGGTAAGCCGCGTATTGATGGCCGTCGAACCGAAGAAATCCGGGCTATTGATTGTCAGGTTGGTGTACTGCCTCGCACCCACGGTTCCGCCTTGTTCACCCGTGGTGAAACACAGGCGCTGGTAACCGTTACCCTGGGTACGGATCAGGATATGCAGATTCAGGAGAGCCTGGAAGGTGTAAGCAAGCAGCGCTTCATGTTGCACTACAATTTCCCGCCTTATTCCGTGGGCGAGGTTCGTCGCATCGGTTCACCGGGTCGTCGTGAAATCGGTCATGGTCGTCTGGCACGTCGTGGTGTGGAACCCATGCTGCCATCAGCGGATGAGTTTTCCTACGCTATTCGCGTCGTGTCGGAAATCACGGAATCTAATGGCTCTTCCTCCATGGCTTCTGTCTGCGGTTCTTCACTGGCATTGATGGATGCCGGCGTGCCGATGAAAAAACCTGTAGCTGGCATCGCCATGGGCCTGATTCTGGAAAATGACGGCTATGCCGTGTTATCGGATATTCTGGGCGATGAAGATCACCTTGGCGATATGGATTTCAAGGTGGCAGGCAGTGCGGATGGCATCACCACCTTTCAGTTGGATATTAAAATTGGTGGCCTGACTCGCGACATCATGCAACAGGCGCTGGCACAGGCTCGCGCCGGTCGCTTGCATATTCTTGAGAAAATGAATGCCTGCCTTGCCGAGGCTCGCGATGGTGTGGCTGACCATGCCCCACGCATGATTACCATGCGCATCAACAAGGATAAAATCCGTGATTTGATCGGCCCTGGTGGCAAGGTAATCAAGGGAATCGTTGAAGAAACCGGCGCTAAGGTGGATATTGACGATGACGGCACGGTGAAAATATTCGCCATTACCGCCGAAGCTGGCGAAGCTGCCCGCAAGATGGTTGAAGAGATTACCGCTGAAGTCGAACCCGGTGCCATCTACGAAGGAAAAGTCGTCAAGCTGATGGACTTTGGTGCTTTCGTTCGCATCATGGGCAATACAGATGGTCTGGTTCATATTTCCCAGATTGCCAAACATCGCGTGGAAAAAGTCACTGATGTACTCAAGGAAGGTCAGACAGTGCGTGTTAAAGTGTTGGAGGTTGGTCGCAATGGCCGCATCAGTCTTTCCATGAAGGCGCTGACTGAGGAAGGCTGACCAGTCTTCCTCACTGTAGGGATGGACACAGGGGCAGCGCTATCTGCCCCTGTTTTTTGTCTTGAAAACGTTGAAGTGCAACTGCTCTGCGGCGGTTGCTATTCCAACAAGGAGTCATAGCCTTGCCTTCGCATATGAGCAGGCTGTTTCGCAGCCTTGAAAGGGATTGGTAGCATGAACTGGTTAACCCGTCTGATTGAAAGTCCACGAGCAATTCTCTCGTCTAACGATACGCCTGAGGGTATCTGGATCAAATGCAACGGCTGTAACGAAACACTGTACAACAAGGAACTGATGCGCAGTGCCATGGTCTGCCCGCGCTGCGACCAACACCTGCGTATCAGTGCAGCGGAACGGGCCGGGTTTCTTTTTGATGAAGGCTTTGAGCAACGGGATACGGAACTGCGTTCGGTTGATGTCCTGAACTTCAAGGATCTCAAACGTTACAAGGATCGCCTCAAAGAGGCTGATAAAAAAGCTGGTGAAGGCGATTCAGTGCGTAATTACCTGGCACATATCCAGGGTACGTTGATTTCAGCTTCCATTTTCGAATTTGCCTATATGGGCGGCAGCATGGGTTCGGTAGCCGGTGAAAAAATCGTGCTGGGCATGGAGCGGGCCCTGCGTCGTCAATGCCCTTATTTGCTGGTATGCGCTTCTGGCGGAGCACGCATGCAGGAAAGCATGTTATCGCTGATGCAAATGGCCAAGACCTCGGCCATGGTTAATCAGCTTCATGAACACAAAATTCCCTTTGTCTGCTTATTGACCGACCCGACCATGGGGGGTGTCTCTGCTTCTGTGGCCTGGCTGGGCGATGTGATCATTGCCGAACCAGGCGCGCTGATCGGTTTTGCCGGGCCTCGCGTCATTCAGGAAACCGTCGGCTCAAAACTCCCTGAGGGCTTTCAGCGCGCTGAGTTTCTGCTCGAACACGGCCTGATTGATGCGGTGGTGGATCGTCGCGAACAACGCGCCTACCTGCATACCTTGCTTGGCCACCTGACAGCCTTCAGTTATAAGCAACATCACTGAAGACGCAACTTCAGCAATGGCTTGAACGCCTGCAACAGCCGCAGGCGGATATGGACTATCGTCCGGGTCATGCGCGCTTTTGTCGTTTGTTGTCGGCGCTTGACTTGCCGCGTCCACGCCTGCGCATTCGCGTGGCAGGCACTAATGGCAAAGGTTCAACCGCGCATATGCTGGCTGCCGCATTGCAGGCTGCGGGCTGGCGCGTCGGACTGTACAGCTCACCGCATCTATTGCGTTTTAACGAACGCATTCGCCTTGATGGCGAACCGGTAGCTGATGATGGCTTATTGCAGGCGCTACAGCGAATTGTACCGCAGGCAGAGGCCGCAGGCACATCGCCTTTCGAAACCAGCGCCGCGTTGGCGCTTGATCTGTTTGCCCGCCATGAGGTGGAAGCTGAGGTTATCGAAGCCGGTGTGGGAGCACGGCTGGATACCTGCACGGCCATCCCCGCCGACATGGCACTCATTACCCCGATTGGTCTGGATCACCAGGCCTGGCTGGGAGAAACACTGGCGGCCATTGCGGAAGAAAAAGCCTGGGCCATGCATGGTTGCCGCTGGGCGCTGACCGGCGCTGCAACACAAGCGCCGGAAGCACTTGCCGTGCTTCAGCAACATCATCCGGCATTGCAACTGGTACCCCGAAACAAGCATCTGATATGCCGCATGCCCGGCGCACATCAGCAGGATAATGCCTCGTTGGCCCTGGCTGCCATGCAAACCCTGCAACGAGACGGCTTGCTTGCTGCTACACATGCACAGCAGGCGATTTGTGCCACGCAGGTAACCGGACGTTTACAGCGTATTTGCCGGGGAAAGGCGCATATCTGGTTGGATGTAGGGCATAATGCGCCAGGGCTGGAGGCTGTTGCGCAATGGTGCCGGCAGCGTGCCGTTATCTTCGACGGTATATTGCTGGTGACGCGGGAAGATCGCCAACTGGCCACTGCAGCGGCATGCCTGAAGCCATGGGCTCACAGATTTCGGCATCTCCATCCACCGTTGCATGCTCACCGGGAAACAACACGACAGGCACTGGCCCGCATGATCGATAACAACCCTCGCGGTGAATACCTGGTACTCGGTTCATTCCAGACGGTCGCCGCTGTGCTTGAATCCTCGTAGCCTGCTGTAAGCAATGCGCATCCACAACGACTACCGGCAGGAGGTGTGTTATGTTGTTATTTATGCTCTTGCTGTTATCGCCGCTGACGTCACAGGCACAGGAAGTCATCAGCTGGCATCAGAAGTCGTGCCAATTTATCGAGGCTGAAGGGAACAATTGGCATTACCAGGCACAGCGCGCTGAAGATTGCAAGCGCATTAACCAACGCTCTGGCGAACAGCGCTTGCAACACAGCAAGGTGATGCACCTGAGGGCTGGCGACTATGTGTTTCGCATCCATAATGATAATGTTCCCTATGAACTGGGTTTCTGGTTGCGAGGCGCTGGCCTTGATCGTTTATTGCTACCATCAGTTGCCGGTGGCGGCATTAAAATGGGCACTTACCGTGATTACCCCATTCACCTGAAACCAGGGCATTACCGCTATTCGTGTCCATTGAATCCCACACCCGATTATGCCCTTGAGGTGATACCATGAATCGCCAGCGATTACAACGTATCCTGCCATTGCTCATACTGATGCTGGGTGTCACACTGTTTTTTGCCTATGATGTGCAATCCTGGTTACAGCTACAAACCCTGCGGGAACAACATGCCCGCTTGCAGGCGTTTTACGATCAGCATGTTTTGCTGACCATGGCGATGTATGTATCGCTGTATATTGTACTGGTGGTGTTTTCTCTGCCTGGCGGTACCATCATGACGGTGACGGGTGGCTTTTTGTTCGGTGGCTGGCTGGGCGGCATCCTGGCCGTGGTGGCGGCCACCCTCGGCGCGACAGGACTTTTTTTACTGGCTAAAAGCACCTGGGGTGACTGGCTGCTGGCTCGCGTGGGAAGCGGCCATTTGCGGGCGTTTCAGCAGGGGTTTGCCCGCAATGCCTTCCATTATTTGCTGATGTTGCGCTTGGTACCTTTGTTTCCGTTTTTTCTTGTAAATCTGGCGCCAGCGTTTCTCGGCGTATCCTTGCGTGTGTACGTGTTCGCCACGTTACTGGGCATTATGCCTGCGACCTTTGTGTTTGCTTTTGCCGGAGCCGGTCTGCAATCCCTATTGGATCAGCAGAAAGGCTGGTCGTTGGCTGCTGTGATGACGCCGGAAATCATGATCGCGCTGGGCGGGCTCGCTCTGTTATCATTGATTCCACTGATGTATCGCTGGCAGAAGACCAGGAAAGACGGTGACATCAGCACTACTGAGCCAGGCGGTCGTCAGCTACCCGATAGCGAGGGTCTTCCTCAACGTTAACCTCGACCAGTTCACCTGCCTTCGTCAGTAATTGTCGGCAATCCGGGCTAAGATGACGCAAACGCAATTGACGTCCCGCTTTGCTGTAACGCTCGCTGAGTTTGTCGATGGCATCAATCGCCGAGTGATCGGCAACGCGGGAGTGAGAGAAATCAACAATGACATGCTCAGGGTCATCTTCCGGTGTAAATAACTCATGGAAACGGTGAGCCGAAGCGAAAAACAAAGGTCCATGCACATGGTAAATGCGCTCTTCATCTTCTGTATCTTCGATAATCACGCTGATTTGCGAAGCATGCTTCCAGGCAAATACCAGTGCTGAAGCAATCACCCCGACAATCACGGCAATGGCGAGATCAGAAGCCACGGTCACTACCGCCACCAGAATACCCACAAAAGAATCCGAGCGCGGGATTTTATTCAGCAAATTAAAGCTTCCCCATTCAAAGGTGCCGATCACCACCATAAACATCACGCCAACCAGGGCAGCGACAGGGATCATTTCGATCCACGATGAAGCATAAAGAATAAATGCCAGCAAAAACAATGCAGCCGCAATGCCTGAAAGATTACGCTGACCGCCGGAGGAAATGTTGATCATGCTCTGGCCAATCATGGCACAGCCGCCCATGCCACCAAAGAAACCGGTGGTGACATTGGCCACTCCTTGCCCCAGGCAGACGCGATTGCCCTGCCCTCGGGTGCCAGTCATTTCATCAATCACTGTCATCGTCAACAAAGACTCAATCAGCCCGATCAGCGCCAGAATGAGGGCGTAGGGGGTAATGATTTTCAGGGTTTCCAGATTAAGCTCAACCATTGGTATATGAAAGGAGGGAAGGTCACCAGCAATCGTGGCAATACTACCAACAGTGCGGGTATCCAGTTGCGCCTGCCAGGCCAGTAGGGTAACGGCAACAATGGCTACCAGCCCGGCTGGTACGGCACGAGTGATTTTAGGCAAAAAATACATAATCCCCATGGTCAGGCCCACCAGCCCTAACATAACTCCCAGTTCTTCACCCTGCATCCATTGTGTAGTGCCACTGGCATCCGTGACCTGAAAGTGTTGTAGCTGGGCAAGAAAAATAACGATCGCCAAACCGTTCACGAAGCCAAGCATGACGGGATAGGGGACCATGCGAATAAATTTACCCAGGCGCAGCAGACCAAACAGGATCTGGAAAATTCCCATCAGTACCACCGTGGCAAATAAATACTCTACGCCATGATCGGCAACCAGCGCCACCATGACGACAGCCAGTGACCCCGTAGCTCCGGAAATCATACCGGGTCGGCCACCAATTAGCGAGGTGATCAGCCCCACCATAAAGACGGCATACAGACCAACCAGCGGATCAACGTGAGCCACAAAAGCAAAGGCCACAGCCTCCGGTACCAGTGCCAGTGCCACTGTCAGGCCAGAAAGAATATCATCCTTGGCCTTATAGGCATGCTGATCATACAATTGAATCACGAAAGCTCCCTACAACAAAATCACGCCATCGTCTCCGGCCATGCTTAAAAAATGATGAATCGCGAATTGTCGGCAAGCATACGCCACCGGCACAGAGGAAGTATGGGGATATATCGACGACGGGCATCGTCAAGAGTGCCATTACACAGCAGGAAAGAGCAAAAAGATACGCATCAACAGATAAAAAAGCACCCTCCATAAGGAGGGTGCTATCACGCAGATCAACGAAGGACTTACTGGCCGCTAATTTCGCGGAATGAGCCACCAGTAGAAGCGCCACCACCGGCAGCACTGGTATTGGGTACCAGCGTCAGAGCAGCACCAGTACCAGCACCAGCGCCAGCCGCTGTGCCCGGACCAGCACTGTTGTACAGCATGCCAGAGCTACCATCAATACAGGTGCAGGCTACACCATTACTGGCTGCCGCACTACCAGACTTGTCGTCATCACTATCAGACTTGGACTTGTCGCCTGATTTGTCGCCAGACTTGTTGTCAGTGGTATCACTGGATTTGTCATCAGCCTTGCCATTATCTGTGGTTGTGGTTGTAGTTGTTGTGTTAACACAGGCATCATTACAAACACAAACAATGCCCTTCGGGTAATCGCACGATGAGGCTGCGCTGCTATCATCAGCTTTGCCACTATCCTTGGATTTGTCACTATCCTTGGACGTTTCGCTATCTTTGGACTTGTCATTATCCCCGGACTGATCACTGCCACCAGCAATAGCACTGTTGATTGCAAGTGAACCATGATCATAGCTGACAATACCAATTCCTGCCACAAAAAACAGGGAGAGAATTGCCGAAATCATCCACTTGGTCATATCGTTCCTCCTGAACATATTGTATGTTGAGCGGGCGACAGTGTAGATACTGCCCACATCTGAAGTCAAGGAGCCACGCTCGGACTTCCTGAGTCCGCGATTATTGTAAAATACAAGGCTCCTGACTGTGATGCAAATCACAATTGCATTGTTGATGTGATTGCCCGATAGGCTCCTAAGCCAGCGCCTGCACCATTTTTTCACAGGCTTTCTTGGCATCGTCGAAAATCATCATGGTTTTATCCATGTAGAACAGATCATTATCCAATCCGGCATAACCGACAGAAAGCGAGCGCTTGATGATCAGCACATTACGGGCTTTAGCAACTTCGAGAACAGGCATGCCATAAATCGGGCTGGCCGGGTCTGATTTGGCTGCCGGATTGGTGACAT
>WFOJ01000042.1 GCA_015488125.1 Mariprofundaceae bacterium | reverse complement strand
TTTTACCATGGATCTGCCAACTTCGGGATAGCGGTCGGCGTCTTGTGGTATGTGGTGATATCAATATTGCCCATCAGCCAATTGACCTGAAAAACTGGCGAGGCAATCAAAAAAACTCCGGTTTTCTGCCCGAAGAACGCGCCTGGTTCAGTCAATGGTTGGAGGCTGGCTTTGTCGATGTGTTACGTATGCTCGACAGCGAGCGTCAACAATACAGCTGGTGGTCCAACAGAGGCCGCGCCCGCGCCAACAACGTGGGCTGGCGCATTGATTACCATATCTGCACACCGGATGTTGCCAGCGCCTGCCAACAGGTCAGTGTTTATACGGATGCATGGTTCTCGGATCATGCGCCGGTTACCGCCGAGTTCGCGGCATTGCGCTGATGCTTCTCCTGGTTGGTGTACATGCAACTGTCGGTAACATGCGGCCTACTCATCCATTTTCGCATCAAAGCGACCGGCGAACAGTACGTCAAATTTTCAATGCAATACATTGTTCACAGGAATAATCCATGATGACATCAAATCAGATTTTTTTTAACACAAACTGGCACAACGAACAAATCATCATACTGTTTCTCGTATTTGCCATTCTCATGATCGGTCTGATTCTTGCGCGTAAATTGCAACGGGCTGTTCACCCGCAACCCCGAACCGCTGAAAATACAGAAAGCGATATCCTCAACCGCCTTCCCGAAGCTGTGATTATTATTCGTGAAAAAGACGTGATCTTTGCCAACACAGCTGCCAAAACACTGTTGACCAGCAAAAAACTCAGCGGTATCAGAAGCAAGCTCGAAGCCATGGTTGATATCTATATTCGCCTGGTCAGTTCACAAAGCTGGCAAAAACATATCGTACACACAATACAGGGACAGCAAAAACTGCGATTGGAAAGTTCAGGTGTGAATATCCACTGGCAAGGCAAACCAGCCATGCTGGTCACCCTACACGAATTACCGCAGGAAACACCGACAGAGGAGACCAAAGCACATGAAATTGTGGAAGAGTCTCCCAACTATATTGTACAGTTTGACGCCACGGGAAAGATATCTTATTGCAATCCGGCAGCGAAAGCTGCCTTGTTCATTGATACGACAGCTTCTGAGTCCACTGTATTTGATCTTTTCCCTGCCAACGAAGTCAGCGTAGTGCGTCAACACGAACTACCTGAAGCAGAAAAACGCGGCTACAGTCGCTGTGAAAACACACTGAAAGGGCGAGATGGTAGTGAAATTCCGGTACTGGCTATTTACATCATGCACGACGAAGGCGAGACGTCCCATTATTCCCTGATCGCGCATGATATGCGCCAGTTTTATGCCAACCGTGATCGTCAGGAGCGTTTGCGCAAGGCCGAAGCCATGAATCGCCTGGCTGGCGGTATTGCCTATGAACTGAATAACGCGCTTATGGTGATTCTCGGCAACTGTACTCTGGCCAGAGCGCGTTTGAGCATACCTGAATCAGCCAGCCTTTGCCTTGACCGTATCGAGGAAACCGGCAGACGCATGTCACAATTATGTACCCAGATTCTTGCCTACGCAGGTCGCGGCCACCTTGAACTGACCACGTTTGACCTGAATCACTGGCTAACGAAAAACCAGTTGCAACTTAAACGCATTGTTCCTGGTCATATCGAACTGCACATCACACCATGCAAGGATGAACTAATGGTGCGTGCCGACCATGGGCAAATGCTGCGCGTACTGGCCAATGTGCTGAAAAATTCCTGTGAAGCTATTAATGGCGATGATGGTCGTATTACGATCACCACTCATAAACAGCTCATGGATGGCAGCGAACTTCAGTCTCAGGAGAGTCAGCGTCTGAAAGCCAATTATTACGCCTGTCTGACCATTCGGGATAATGGCTGCGGTATGGACCACCACGTTATCGAGCACATTTTTGACCCTTTCTTTACCACCAAGAGCGCTGAGCGAGGCATGGGCATGAACGTGGTTCAGGGTATTATCCAGAGTCATCATGGTGACGTTATTGTTCACTCACTGCCCCATGAAGGAGCCGAAGTGCAGTTGTTTTTGCCGCTGGTCAAACACCGGGATCCCACACGACAACTGGCCCTTCCTGCTTCCTTCGCGTCTTCTGATACTGCCAGGGGTATTCTGATCGTTGAACCCAACAGGGAAATACGGGAACTCTGCGCCAGCTTTCTAAAAAACTCCGCATGGCGTATTTATATGGCAGATAACAGGGAAACAGCCCTGCAGGCTTTCAACCAGCATATCGACGAAATTCACTGCCTGATGCTTGATGCCCATTTACCTGAAGCAGAGCAATGCGTGCTGCAACTGCGCCAGCAATGCAAGTATCTGCCCGTACTGTTAATGAGTGCTACCAGCGACTGGACAGATGATAGTGCGTTCTCCCACCTGGATCAGGTGGAATATATCATCAAACCCTTTGATGCAAAGACATTACAACAGCGCCTGCAGCATATGGAAATGAATCAGTCGTGTCCCGAGTAGCAGCATGTGCGGTGAAATAAAAAGCGGAGCCTGCTGACAGGCTCCGCTTTTTATCTTTTAATCTGATGCCCAAGGAGGAGGGGAGGAAGGAGGAAGGGGCACCAGATGGGTGCGAACGATAGCCCATCACCTTTACTTGACTATGAAAGACAAATTAAGATTTTGTCATCTTTGATCGAACGAATCACTCGACCTGGCATACCTTCACGCTTGCCTGCTGTACGAACTTCAGCTTACGCCAAAGGTTCGGAGCCGGAAGCTTCTCCCACACCCTCTTCCACGCTGATCTGTTGCACGCGCTTGAGCTTGCGCTGCATCACATTGGTGCGCGTATGGCGCAGGGTATCCAGTGATTTTTGCGCCGTATCCAGCTGCTGATACACTTTTTCCAGTTGCCCGGAAAACTTGCCAAATTCTTCACGAACCTCAGCCAACACGCGCCATACCTCACTGCTGCGTTTTTGCACAGCCAGCGTGCGAAAGCCCATATGCAGACTGTTCAACAAGGCCGCCAGGGTGGTCGGCCCGGTAATGGTAATACGGAATTTCCGCTGCAAGGTCTCGAAGATCGCAGGATCCTGCAACACCTCGGCATAAAGCCCCTCAACCGGCAAAAACATAATGGCAAAATCCGTGGTATTCGGTGGGTCAATGTATTTATCATGGATATCTTTAGCAAAGCTCACAATGCGCTGACGCAGTTCATTGCCCGCCCGTTCGATCGCTGCACGATCTCCCTGTTCCCGCGCACCGAGCAATAACTGGTAGCTCTCCAGTGGAAACTTGGAATCAATCGGCAGCCAGATTTCACCATGCTCATCGCGGCCAGGCAAACGCACAGCGTATTCGACCACGTTTTGCGAACCCCGTCGCGTTTTGACGTTGGCAGCGTATTGCTCCGGGGCCAGCATTTGCTCCAGCAAATTGCCTAACTGGTACTCGCCCAGAATGCCCCGCGTTTTGACGTTGCCCAATACGCGCTTGAGATCCCCTACCCCTGTTGCCAGTTGCTGCATTTCTCCCAGCCCCTGATGCACCAT
>WFOJ01000041.1 GCA_015488125.1 Mariprofundaceae bacterium | reverse complement strand
GCGGGCAAATCACCGGAAGAAAAGCGCACATCGACCACAGGCCCAATCACCTGTACAATACTTCCTGTACTCATAATTTCCTCTCTAACTCAATTTAACCAGTGGATCAGGCCGACGCTGCGGCACCCGAACAGATCTCGGCAATTTCCTGAGTAATTGCTGCCTGCCGGGCCTTGTTATAGGTAATGCGCAAATCGCGGACAATCGATTTGGCATTATCGGTCGCCGCTTTCATCGCCACCATGCGGGCAGAATGCTCGCATGCCTTGTTTTCCAGTACACCCTGAAAAACAAGTGACTCAATATAACGCTGCAACAGCCCCTCCAGCACTTCCTTGCTGTCTGGCTCATACAGATAATCCCAGTAGCCACCATGCGTTTCTTCTTCCGGCATGGGGCAAGGCATCAGACGACTGGCGACAGGCATCTGCGTCATGGTGTTGACGAACTCGCTGTACACCAGATGCACCTCATCGAGCTTGCCTTCCAGGTAATGCTTCATCGCCACCTGAACCACGCCCAGAATCTCATCCATACTCGGTTGATCGTTAATATTTTCCACACTGCCAATGATCGGGACGTTGCAACGACGCATGAACATACCACCGCGTCGTCCAATATTCATCACATCCGCCGCCACATCCACAGACTTGAGTACCTGCACCGCTTTTTTCATGGCATTGGTGTTCAGGCCGCCGCAAAGACCTTTGTCCGTACTGATAACAATCAGGCCAATGCGCTTCACCTCATCGCGTGGTGTGATAAAAGGATGCCGATATTCAGGGTGTGCCTGCATCAGATTGGCAATCACCCGGCGAATGCCTTCCGCATAGGCGCGTGCATCAATCACCTGCTGCTGCGCTTTGCGCATTTTGGAGGCAGCCACCATTTCCATGGCTTTGGTAATCTTACCGGTATTCTGAATCGCCTTGATCTGCCCACGTATTTCCTTTGCAGAAGCCACGATCTACTCCTTACCAGGTGCCGGTGGATTTGAAGTTGGCAATCGCCTTGTTCAAACGATCGACAATGCTGTCGCTAAGCGCAGCCTTTTCATTCAGCTCTTCCATCAGTGCCTTCTCATCATGATTGAGGTAAGACATCAGCGCAGCTTCAAACGCTACCACCTTGTCAGACTCAATATCATCCAGATCGCCATGGCCCAGCGCATAAA
This sequence comes from Mariprofundaceae bacterium, assembly GCA_015488125.1. Lineage (GTDB taxonomy): Bacteria > Pseudomonadota > Zetaproteobacteria > Mariprofundales > Mariprofundaceae > AB-137-C09. The sequence goes on along the minus strand of WFOJ01000041.1, from coordinate 4,759 downwards.
GAATCGCCGTGATTTCAGCGACCGACATTGGGCTGTTCTCGTTCTGCTTCAGTGCCTCCATGCCGCGCTTGCCACGTTCAATCTGCTTGCGGGTGCCCTCATCCAGATCGGAAGCAAACTGGGCAAAGGCTGCCAGTTCACGGTACTGTGCCAGATCCAGACGCAAGCCGCCACCGACCTTCTTCACTGCCTTGGTCTGGGCTGCGCCACCGACACGGGAGACCGAAAGACCAACATTAACAGCAGGACGCTGACCAGCATTGAACAAACCTGTTTCCAGGAAGATCTGACCATCAGTAATGGAAATAACATTGGTCGGCACAAAAGCGGACACATCGCCTTCCTGGGTTTCAATAATCGGCAAGGCCGTCAGCGAACCTGTCTTGCCGGTTACCTTGCCATTGGTGAATTTTTCCACATAGGCTTCAGAAACACGGGAAGCACGCTCCAACAAACGGGAGTGCAGGTAAAATACATCACCAGGATAGGCTTCACGACCCGGCGGGCGACGCAGAATCAGTGATACCTGACGATAGGCCCACGCCTGCTTGGTCAGATCATCATAAATAATCAACGCATCTTCACCGCGATCACGGAAATATTCACCCATGGTGCAACCGGTGTACGGCGCGATATACTGCAATGCCGCAGATTCAGAGGCAGACGCAGAAACGATAATGGTATTATCCAGTGCCCCATGCTCTTTCAGAGTGCGAACTACATTGGCCACCGTTGCAGCCTTCTGACCGACAGCGACATACACACAGGTAACACCGGAATCCTTCTGGTTAATCATGGTATCAATAGCAATTGCCGTCTTGCCTGTCTGACGATCGCCAATAATCAGCTCACGCTGGCCACGACCAATAGGGATCATGGCATCAATGGCCTTGATGCCTGTCGCCAGGGGTTGATCAACGCTCTTGCGCTCAATGACGCCAGGTGCCACCTTCTCTACCACATCCGTGGCCGTAGCGTTAATAGCGCCCAGGCCATCAATTGGCTGGCCCAACGCATTCACCACGCGACCCTTCAGTTCTGGGCCAACGGGGACTTCAAAAATTTTGCCGGTAGAGCGAACTTCATCACCCTCGCGCAAATGGGTATATTCACCAAAAATCACCGCACCGACACAGTCTTCTTCAAGATTCAATACCATGCCGGTCGTTTCATTCGGGAATTCAAGCATTTCACCAGACATGGCACCCGCCAGTCCGTGGATCAATGCCACGCCATCTGCAACGGAGATAATTCGGCCCACGTTTACATCAGCTGCAGCAGACTCAAAGCCTTGAATCTGCTCTTTAATAATGGAACTGATTTCCGCTGTGTCGAGCTTCATTTTCAACCTCTGTTGTTATTCATCTGTTCAATCAATAGGAAACGCTACGCGCCACCTGGTATTAGTTGCTGATCGCCTGTTTCAGTGCATCAAGTTTGCCGCGTACCGAAGCATCAATCTTGCGATCACCGATCTGTACGATAAGGCCACCAAGAATGGAACGATCCTGCCGTATATGCAGCTGAATATCGCCACCATGCGTGCGTCTAAGCGCCTCAAGAAGCGCTGACTCCTCCCGTTTATCCAGGGTGGTCGCAACCGTAACATCCACCGCTGTCTGGCTTTCAGCGCGAGCAATCATCGCCGCCAGTTGCAGCTCAATCTCAGGCAGCAAAACGAGTTTACCCCGTTCACTCAGTAAATCGATCAAGCGTGTTACAACGCTTTCTTTCTCCATTTTGATCGCCGTCTTGACCACCATGGCCTTGACGCCCTTGTCAAAATCAGGAGAGGCAAGAAACGGAGCAGCCACAGGATCGGCCACAGCACATGCCGCATTACTCAGCTCATCGCGATCTACCAACCCCTGCTGATGAAGTTCAAACAAGGCAGCAGCATAACGACGCGCAACCTTGGCCGCACTCATGCCAGTTCCTTGCTGATGGCTTCGTCAATCAAGGCACTGTGGCGACTGGCATCCAGTTCAACACCAAGAATCTTCTCTGCGGCAGCCATGGAAATAGCAGCAACCTCGGCACGCAGTTCCTGACGGGCACGATTCTTTTCAGCTTCCAGTTCAGCCTTGCCGGCATCAACAATGGCAGCGGCATCCTTGCGCGCCCGCAGTGTCGATTCTTCCTGTAATTCGGCAGCGCGACGCTCGGCAGCAGCAACAATTTCCTGCGCCTGATGCTTGGCTTCGGCAATACGCTTCTCAGCTTCTTCTTCTGCTCTCAGTCTGGCCTCTTCGCCAGCCGAGGCTGCCGCCAAACCATCTTCAATCTTCTTCGTTCGAGCTTCCATTGCATCATTGATGGGTGCATAAAGAAGACGCTTTAGCAACAACACCATGGCAACGAAGACAATAATCTGGCCAACAAATGTCAGATCAATATTCACCTTGTTACTCCTCTCATCCCTGTGGTTTCAAAAGGGCAGGCCAACTGACCTGCCCGACAGCCTTGAATCGATATTAGCCGAGGAATGGGTTAGCAAACAGGAACCACAGCGCAAACGCCATGATAATGAACGGGAAAGATTCCATCAGACCAGCAAAAATAAACATATTGAACATCAACTGCGGACGCATCTCAGGCTGACGGGAAATTCCCTCCAGTGTCTTGGAACAAATCAGACCCCACCCGATAGCCGAACCCAGACCTGCGGCGGCCAGAATGATACCCACAGAGATTGCAGACGCTGCGGTGATGATTGTTGTAGCTTCCATTTATTTACTCCTTTAGATTAAATGAAACTGGGATAACGATGCCTATGCGCGTCGTTGGTCAATGTTCCGCCGGCTGGTGGGCAATGGATAAATACACCACCGACAGAATCATAAAAATAAAGGCTTGCAACAGGCCAATGAACATATGAAACAACGACCAGCCAAGACCGACGAAAAAGCCGATCACTTCCGACAACAGGCCACCAAAACTGGCCAATTCATCAAGACTACCAACCAACAACAACATGGCGATTAGCAAGAAGATCACTTCGCCGGCAAACATATTACCGAACAAACGAAAGGAAAGACTCAGCGGCTTGGCCAGCTCTTCAATAATCTTGAGCGTGAGATTCAGCGGAATCAGCAGCACACCGAGCAGTTTGACGACGGGATTTTTGGAACCCAATAGCAACGAGGCAAAGGGCTGCAATAACAACTCCTTGACAAAATGCCCCGGTTTGAGCTTGAACTCATAATACAACACCATGGCAAACACCACGACAGCCATGGCCACTGGCAAATTAAGATCGTTGGTTGGCACAGGGCGGAAATGCTCAATGCCAAATAAATGTGCCGTATGACCAAGTAAATAAGCAGGCAAAATATCAATACAGTTACACAAAAACACAAAAACGAAAATCGTCAGCGCCAGCGGCGCAATAATCGGGTTGTGTACCGGAAAATTATCCCGAACTGTATCATTCACAAAACCGATCAGGGCTTCCACGGCATTTTGCGCCCCTCTTGGCGCACCATCAACAATTTTGCCGCGCAACCACAGGGAAAAACCGATAATCAGTGCAGCCACTGTTAACGTCACCAGCATGGTGTCAAGATGGATCTGCATGAAATGACTGCCTGGATCAAACTGATACGTCCAGTAATCAAGGTGTGCGCTGATCGCCTTGTCGTCAGCGTGTGATGCTGTACTCACTCACATTCCCCTTTTGTTTCCCTGACGGGATGGTTTGACGCGAAGACGACGGCATCCGCAGCACGAGCGACAGACACCCAACGCGCCTTTTCAATTAAAACTTTTTGCCAGTATTCAGGACAGCTCTGACTGCCGTTGATCTTTTTGCAGCAAATAAAAAAAATACAGGTAGGTCACAAGTTGTGCGACAAAGAAACCTGCGGCCACCACTGGCAAAGCCAGTCCCACCCGGTAGCAAAACCACAACAAAAACAGTGCCATCACATAGCGAAACAGCGCTGACTTCAACAATTGCCGTCGCCCTTGCTCAGGGTCGTTACCAGTTGTTTGACGCAAACTCCTGAAAACATGCCAACCAGCCAAAACCGCAAGCGCACCACCACTGAAAAGCGACAACGCAACCCTGGCATCAAAGAGAAAAAAACTCCCTCCCGCCAACACACCTGCCACCAAAAAGTGAACAAGAAACAGCGCTTTTATTTGTGAATACTGGGCATTTTCCATAGTAGAATCAGCCAGTTAGACAACTGATGAGCAATAAGAACCCCTCTGCCCTCAATGTTGTGCGGGGCGATTTTTAGCAGAAAACACATGACATGGCAAGTTTTTTCGATCAAAAAGGGGGAATAATTCCACTTGCAACACGTAAAAACAGCACCTTGTTACCCCATGCCACCGCCCCCTGGGGTACTCACCCGAATGCGTTCACCTGCGTTAAGCGCCAATGAACACTTGGCAGGCAGTATATGCCATTGATGATCACGCCACAACAGGTTTTCACCTGGCTGCCCCGGCATACCACTCCGACTACCACTTGGTGCATGGCGACGACGCTCGCTGATAATGGACAAGGTACAAGGCTGCAATACCTCCCATTCACGAATCATACCATCACCACCACGATGCCGACCAGCGCCACCAGAACCCCGCCGAATTGCATAGCGATGCAGGCGCAACGGATAGCAGCTTTCCATGGTTTCAATCGACGTATTGGCCGTATTGGTCATATGGCACTGCACGGCATTCAGGCCATCGCCGGCGGCAGATGCGCCCATACCGCCGCCAAGCGTTTCATAATACGTCCATGCATCAGTGC
>WFOJ01000040.1 GCA_015488125.1 Mariprofundaceae bacterium | reverse complement strand
GGTACGCCGAACCTCCCGCCAGCGTCCCCGGTGCAGCGTGACGCGCAACCAGCTATGACCACCTGTTTCACTGTCAACCAGCACATCCCATGGTTCACTGCGATCACCACGCCCCATATCAATGCCGCCGCCTCGCAATCGCTCCAGCGTTGCTTCATCAGGATGGCCGGCGATGCGCACGCGATAGGTGCGAGGCACCTTGTTTTGCGGTTGAATGAGTTGTTGTGCCAGCGTGCCATCATCGGTGAGAATCAGCAAGCCTTCACTATCCATATCCAGCCGACCGACGGACTGAACACTGGCTGACACCTCAAGCTGATCATAAATCAATGGCCGATGCCGTCGGTCTTTACGGGCGCATAACAGGCCACGGGGTTTATAGTAGAGATAATAGCTGTGTTTTTCCTGTGGACGCACGATCTTGCCATCGACTTCGACCGTGTCATCAGCCTGCACTCGCACACCCGGTGTGCTTAACACCTCGCCATTTAGCGCCACCCGTCCGGCGTGAATCATGCGATCTGCTTCACGCCGCGAGCACAAGCCGCAGCGTACCATGTAGCGGTTGATGCGCTCGCCTGTTGGTTGCTTGTTCATGATGTCGTTCTCACCTGGAGAAACAGCGCCAGCGCCGGATTCTCTGATTCATCCACCCACTGGTAATTCAGTGTGGCCAAATAAGCCTGAAACTGTGCCATATCCTCATCCGGCACTTCAAAACCGGCCAGCACCCGACCATACGCCGCGCCGTGATTGCGGTAGTGAAACATGGAAATATTCCAGCGTCCGGCCAGCTTCTCCAGAAAATCGAGCAGGGCTGAAGGTCGTTCAGGAAACTCGAAACGATACACCCGTTCATGCTCGGCAATAGCGCAAGTGCCACCCACCATGTGCCGGATATGCAGTTTGGCCAGTTCATTGTCGCTTAAGCTGATCGCCGGGTAGCCTTGCTGATACAATAGCTGGGCAATACGCTGAATTTCACCACTTCCCGCCACCTTGATGCCGACAAAAATATGCGCCTCTTCACGAGAGGATAAACGGTAGTTAAACTCAGTCACGGCGCGGTTCCCCAGTAAGCGGCAAAAACGCAGAAAACTGCCGGGTTGTTCGGGAATCTTGACGGCAAACAGGGCCTCGCGGCGCTCGCCGATTTCGGCTCGCTCGGCAACATGCCGTAAACGATCGAAGTTCATATTGGCACCGCTGCTGATGCAGGCCAGCGATTTATCACGGCATTGTTCGCGCTCGACATATTTTTTCATGCCGGCAATGGCCAGAGCACCGGCTGGTTCAACGATTACCCGCTTTTCGTCATACATATCCTTAATGGCAGCGCAAATCTCGTCGGTATCCACAAGAATCATATCATCCACCAGCTGGCGGGTCATGGCAAAGGTGATTTCGCCGACTTTTTTGACCGCCACGCCATCGGCAAAAATGCCGATCTGGTCGAGTTCTATCCGCCGTCCTGCCAATAACGAATCGTGCATGGCCGCCGCATCAAAGGGTTCAATGCCGATCACCCGTGTCGCGGGAGAAAGCGCTTTCAGGTAGGCTGCCACACCAGCAATAAGGCCACCGCCACCGACGGGGACAAACACCACATCCAGTTCATCCGGTGCGTGGCGCAACATTTCTGCGGCAATCGTGCCCTGCCCGGCAATCACCAGCGGATCATCATAAGGATGCACAAAGGTCATGCCTTTTTGCTGGCACAATTCCTGTGCAAAGTTGCTAGCATCGGAATAGGAATCGCCAGCCAGCACCACTTCTGCCCCTCGCGACTCAACCGCTTTCACCTTGATTTCCGGGGTGGTCGTCGGCATGACAATCACCGCTTTCAGTCCCAGGCGTTGCGCCGACATGGCCACGCCCTGCGCATGATTGCCTGCAGAAGCACAGATCACACCACGCTTGCGTTCTGCTTCGTCAAGGTGGGCGATTTTGTTGTAGGCCCCGCGCAATTTGAAAGAAAACACCGGTTGCAGGTCTTCGCGCTTGATCAGCACCTGATTACCGGTGCGTGACGACAGCATCGGCGCTGCCTGCAACGGCGTTTCCTCGCAAATATCATACACCCGTGCGGTGTCAATCAGTTTGACATAATCATCCATGGTTATTCTGCATCTTCCATCCCAATCGTTGTGCAAGCCCCGTGCTACGTTGATTCTTTCGTTCCACACACCGCCGTATGGTTTCAGCCTCGGCAAAAAGGATCAGGCGCGCTCTGGCGCGTGTGATGGCCGTGTATAACAAGGCTCTGTCAAGCAAAGCCGGCTGTGCTTCTGAAGGTAACACCAGCCATACCGTATCGTACTCCGAGCCTTGCGCCTTGTGTACCGTCATGGCCCAGGCATCGACCCACTCCGGCAGCAACTGCCGGGGAATTCGCCGTATGCTGCCATCTTCATTGGCAAAACAGGCATCACATGTCTCCCCTTCCTGCCATAACAGGCCAGTATCGCCATT
>WFOJ01000039.1 GCA_015488125.1 Mariprofundaceae bacterium | reverse complement strand
GGGCGTTTTGTGCCGCTGACGGCAACGCAGCGGCCAGCGGGCTTTGAACCGATGTTGTTGCAATTAGAGCCGGGCGGCTCGTTTGATGAAGAAAGTTACGGCATTCAGAGCGTGCGCGTGTTTGTCTGGGTACGGCGCGGCGAGGTGGTGCTGGACTATGATGGCAAGCGGCAGTTACTGCGGGAAACGCAATCGGTGTATTTTGATGCGCGCAAGCCGCATAACTGGCATAACGAATCAACGCAAGGCTGCGAATTACTGATGGTGCGCTCCCGATGAACAGTATGACGCTGGCACTGGCCGCCTGTGCGGCTGCCCTTCTCCCTTCCGTATTGATGCCGCTCACGCCGCAGTCACTACGGCGCGCACTGATGTGCATGATGTTATTTTCAAGCGGCGTGCTGGCCATGGCTGCCGGGGTGCTGGGGCTGGTGCAGCCGGATGTGGCGACCACCTTGCCATTGGGTCTGCCGTGGCTGCCGATGCATGTGCGAGTGGATGCCCTGGGCGCATTCTTCCTGCTGGTGATTGGCTCGCTGACCGCGCCTGTGGCGATCTATTCACAAGGCTATTTGCGCCATGAACCGCGCATCGGCGTGCTGATGATCTTTTTACCCTTGTTTGTGCTGGGCATGCTGGGTGTGGTGATCGCCGATGATGCCTTCAGTTTCATGCTGTTCTGGGAGCTGATGAGCGTTTCTTCCTGGTTTCTTGTCACCTTCGAGCATACCCGTGCTGAAAATCGCAAGGCAGGCTTTATTTATCTGCTGATGGCACATCTCGCTGGCTTGCTGATTCTGGGCAGCTTTGCCGTGCTTTATGCGGCAGGCGGCGCGTTCACCTTTGCCGCCATGCGTTCGGCGGAACTCTCACCGCTGTGGGCGTCGGTGGCCTTTTTGCTGGCTGCCTTTGGCTTTGGCACCAAGGCGGGGGTGATGCCCATGCATGGCTGGTTGCCGGATGCGCATCCGGTGGCACCGTCCAATGCATCGGCGCTGATGAGCGGCATTATGCTCAAGGTGGCTGTGTTCGGCTTTATTCGCGTCATCTGGGATCTGTTGGGAAGCGGTGATTTCCAATGGTGGTGGGGCGCGCTGGTGCTTGCCGCAGGCTCGTCTTCTGCCGTATCCGGGGTGCTGTTTGCCCTGCAACAACACAACCTTAAACGGCTGCTGGCCTACCACTCCATTGAAAATATCGGCATTATCCTGATTGGTCTGGGGCTGGCCATGTTACTGGCGGCTTTTGCCCATCCGCTGCTGGCAGCGCTGGGACTGATCGCAGCGCTCTACCACACCATCAATCATGCTCAATTCAAGGGGCTGTTGTTCATGGGGGCAGGAGCGGTATTGCACAGCACAGGCAGCCGCGATATGGAAAGCATGGGCGCATTGATCCATCGCATGCCGGTGACGGCTGCCTGCTTCCTTGTGGCCTGTATTTCCATTTCGGCGCTACCGCCCTTTAACGGTTTTGTTTCGGAATGGCTGACTTTTCAGACGGCGTTGATGGCACCCCAATTGGGCGGTGCCATGCTCACTGCCATTGTGCCTTTTTCAGCCGCCATGCTGGCACTGGCCGGGGCGCTGGCGGCGACCTGCTTCGTCAAGGTGTTTGGCGTGGTTTTTCTCGGGCATGCGCGCAGTGAAGCGGCGGCCAACGCGCATGAAGTCGATGCCTGGATGAAACTGGGGATGATCATTCCGGCGATCTTTTGCGCACTGCTGGGGCTGTTGCCGGTGGTTTTTATTCCCTTGCTGGATGCTGTGCCGGTGGCTTTATTGCATATCTCGCTGGCTGATGCCGTACATGGTCAGGGCTGGCTGTGGCTGGCGCCGATTGATGCCAGCCATGCCTCATATTCTGCGCCACTGGCGCTGGCAGGCATGCTGCTGTTGGGCGGCCTGGCCTGGTGGTGGCTGCATCCTGCTGGCGGACGCATCCGCAAGGGGCCGATGTGGAGCTGCGGCAATCCCCATGTGCATGCCCGCATGCAATACAACGCCACCAGTTTTTCCCAGCCACTGCGGCGTATTTTTCAGGGTGTGCTGCAAGCTGATGAACATGTGCATACAGAGCGTCCGGTACATGCTCTGCTGACCCGTCATGTCCGCCATGCCGTGCATGTCGGCGATCCGGCAGTGAAATGGCTGTATCAGCCGCTGGGCGCACTGACCCTTAAGCTGGCACGCCATCTGCATCAGGCGCACCAGAGCAGTATTCATGCCTGGCTGGGCTGGACGTTTGCCACCATTTTGCTGTTGCTGGCGGTGTTCACATGAAGGCTGTGTTGTTTCAGTTGTTGCAGGCGCTGTTGCTGGTGGTGCTGGCACCGCTGGCTGCCGGTTTTGTCGCCACCTGCAAGGCGCGCTTGCAAAATCGCCGTGGCGCGGGCCTGCTGCAACCGTGGCGCAATCTGCGCAAACTGTTTGGCAAGGAAGTCGTGCTGGCGGCGCATGCCTCGTGGATTTTTCGCGTTGCGCCTTACGTGGTGTTTACCGCTACGGTGATGGCCGCCAGCGTCGTGCCGGCTTTGCTGGTCAGCACGCCGTTATCGCTGACGGCGGATGTGATTGCGCTGGTGGCGCTGCTGGCGCTGGCGCGCTTTTTTCTGGCCTTGGCGGGCATGGACATTGGAACGGCGTTTGGCGGCATGGGAGCCAGCCGTGAGATGACTTTTTCAGCCCTGGCCGAACCGGCCATGCTGATGAGCGTGTTTGTCTTGTCACTGGGTGCGCACAGCACCAATTTGACGACGATGATCAGCCACACGCTGGATACGCCGCTGGTGTTGCAACCCTCAATTGCTTTTGCGCTGGTCGCCATGCTGATGATTGCGCTGGCCGAAAATGGCCGCATTCCGGTGGATAACCCGACCACCCATCTGGAACTGACGATGGTGCATGAGGCGATGATTCTGGAATATTCTGGCCGTCATCTGGCGCTGATGGAATGGGCCGCCATGATCAAGCTGCTGCTTTTTGCAACGCTGATTCTCGATCTGTTTTTTCCCTGGGGCATGGCCACAGATGCTGGCCTGATGGCCATGTTGCTAGCCTTGCTGTGCTGGCTGCTGAAGCTGGCGGTATTGCTGCTGTTACTGGCCGTGTGTGAAACCTCGCTGGCCAAGCTGCGCCTGTTTGAAGTGCCGGAGTTTCTCTCCACTGCTTTTGTGCTGGCCTTTCTGGGCTTGCTGATTCATTACATGCTGGAGGTGTCGCTGTGACGGGTTCGTTTACCCTGCAACTGGTCAACGGTCTGGCGGCGCTGATGCTGCTGGTCTCTTTTGCGCTGCTGGCGCAGCATCGTATATTGTCGGTGCTGCACTGGTTTGCCTTGCAGGGCGTGCTGCTGGCAGCCACTGCCGGTATTGTTGCCTGGGGGACGGATAATCACGAGCTGTATATCTCGGCCATCATGACGCTGCTGCTCAAAGGGGCATTACTGCCCTGGCTGCTGTGGCGGGCGGTGATGCAGCTGCATGTGCATCGCGAAATCGAACCGTTGATGAACAGCACGGTGACCATGCTGATGGCGCTCGCCGTAACCCTGTTTTCCTTCCATATTGTGCAGCCGATTGAACAGATGTCGGCACTGATCACGCGTAACTCGATGGCCATTGCCACGGCCTGCATGTTGCTGGGCATGCTGATGATGATTACCCGCAAAAAAGCCATCACCCAGGTAGTCGGCTTTCTGGCGGTGGAAAACTCGCTGTTTTTCGCCGCCATTGGCGCTACCAACGGCATGCCGCTGGTGGTGGAAATCGGCGTTGCCTTTGATGTGTTGATTGCCGCACTGATCTTCGGCCTGTTCTTCTTTCAGATTCGCACCACCTTTGATTCACTGGAAGTCGATGCCATGCAACAAAGCCTGCGCGAGGATGACGAGGCATGATGCTTTTTGTTGCAACCCTGCTCTCGCCGCTGGCCGGTGGCCTGCTGCTGGGCTGGATGAATCACAGCAAGCTGGCAGCACGGCTGAATATTCTCACTGGCGTGACCACTTTTGTATGCAGCCTGTTGCTGGCCTTGCAGGTGCTGGCAGATGATCATTTTGATGCCCTCGGCGGCTGGTTTCATCTGGATGCCTATAATGTGTTTTTGATTGTGCTGACAGCCTTTGTCGGCATGACCACGACCATCTTTTCCGCTCCTTATATGCAGCACGAACTGGAGCATGGCCGCGTCGATGCGCGCCGTATGCGCCTCTATCACAGCATGTTCCAGCTTTTTCAACTGGGCATGCTGCTGGGTTTTACCACCAATAATATCGGCGTGTTGTGGGTCAGTCTGGAACTGGCAACGCTGGCCACGGTGCTGCTGGTATCGCTGTATCGCACGCCTGCCTCGATTGCCGCTGCCTGGAAGTATTTTATTCTCTGCGGCATGGGCATTGCGCTGGCACTGTTTGGCACGGTGTTGATTTTCTTCACCTCTTCCAGCGTACTGGGGCATGGCAATGAGGCACTGACCTGGACGCTGTTGCTGCAACATGCCAGCGAGCTGGATCCGGCGGTGATGACGGTGGCCTTCTGCTTTCTGATGGTCGGTTATGGCACCAAGGTGGGGCTGGCACCGATGCATGCCTGGCTGCCGGATGCGCATGGCGAAGGCCCTACGCCGGTGTCCGCCGTCCTCTCCGGACTGCTGCTCAATCTGGCGCTGTATGCGCTGGTGCGCTGCAAAATGCTCGTCGATGGTGCCACGGCCTCGGAACTAGCCGGGCATATGATGATGGGCTTTGGCATGGTATCGCTGCTGGTGGCTGCCTTCTCGCTGCACCAACAGCGCGACATCAAGCGCATGTTCTCCTTCTCTTCCATCGAACACATGGGGTTGATGACCTTCGCCTTTGGCATTGGCACGCAGTTGGCCAGCTTCGCTGCCTTGTTGCATATGACGGTACATTCGCTGGTGAAATCCGGCATTTTCTTCACTGTCGGTCATGCGGCGCAGGCCATGGGGACGCAGAAAATGGCGCAAATTCGCGGCCTGATCCGGCATCATCCCGGCATTGGCTGGGGCTTGCTGATCGGCACGGCGGCGATTGCCGGCTTTCCGCCCTTTGGCGTGTTCACCAGTGAGTTTTTGCTATTCACTGCTGCTTTGCATACGCATCCGTGGACCTGTGTGGTGTTGCTGCTCGGCTTGTTGATTGCCATGGCCGGATTGTTTCGCGCCGTTCAGCCGATGGTTTATGGCGAGGTGCCAGAACAGGCAGTGCCGGTGCAGGTGAATATGTTGCCGGTGTACATCCATTTTGCGCTGGCGCTGTTGCTGGGTCTCTCCATTCCGGTGTTTCTGGCCAGCTGGTACGATGAAGCGGCGGCATTGATCATTTCTACCTCGGTTGAGGTGACGATACTATGAAACACCTGGCCAATAGCTGGTTTGCCGAACGCCTTGGTGATCGTGGCATTCGCACCACATATCTGGAAGATCATCACCCGGCGCATATGCCCTGCCTGGAAATCATGCGTCTGGAATGGGCGCATGCGGCTGAAGAAGCCCGTCGTATGGATATGCGCCTGGTCGCCGTGTGGGCTGCCGAGGCGGGCGCACACGATCAGGATCAGGCGGCCAGACATGGCTTGTATGCCTATGTTTGCTTTGCCCATCCCGAACACCGCCATGCCATGTTGCGCACGCCGCTGCCTGCCGATGCGCCGGAGTTGCCGTCCATCACCGCTCATTATATTGCCGCCTGCCGTATGGAACGGCACATGCAGGATATGTTCGGCATCCGCATCAAGGGCATTCCCGATGCGCGGGCGTGGATCAAACATGAACACTGGCCACAGGCGGCGCAGCCGTTGCGCGATGATTTTGACGGCATGCAATGCAGCGATACGCCTGCTGCGGATTACCCCTGGGTGCAATCCGGCAGCGCGGGCGTGTACGAAATCCCCGTCGGGCCGGTGCATGCGGGCATTATTGAGCCGGGGCATTTCCGTTTCCTCGCCGTCGGCGAACAGATTCTGAACATGGAAGAACGCTTGGGTTATGTACACAAGGGCATTGAACGTGCCATGCAGGGACGCTCGGCTGAAGAAGGCGTGCGGCTGGCAGCGCGGGTTTCCGGTGATAGCAGCATTGCCCACGCCTGGGCTTTTGCGCAGGCCTGCGAATATGCCGCCGACATCACGCCGCCGCGCCGCGCCAGCCTGCTGCGCGGCATCCTCTGCGAACGCGAGCGCATGGCCAACCATATCGGCGACATCGGCGCTATCTGCAATGATGCCGCTTTTGCCTTTATGCACGGGCAGATGCAGCGGCTGCGTGAAATCATGGCGCGCACGCATGGCCGCCTGTTTGGTCACCGGCTGCTGTTTGATACCATCATCCCCGGTGGCGTGTGCGTTGACTTAAATGCGGAACAAGCAGGGGAACTGCGCACGGAAACGCAGGATATAGCCGCAGAGGTGGAGCACCTGCGCAGCATCTACGCCGACCATCCTTCCATTCAGCAGCGGGTGATCGGCTCTGGCACAGTATCGGAAAAAGATGCCCGCGATCTGGGCTTGCTCGGCTATGCCGGGCGCGCCTCCGGGCATTACCCGGATGAGCGCATTGAAGAAGCCTACCCGCCGTATGACAGGCTGAGCGTGAAAGTGCCGCAAGGGCAGCTGGGTGATGTGGCCACCCGCGTCTGGGTACGCTTTGAGGAAATCGCTGAATCAGCGCGGCTCATCGTAGCCATGATTAAGCAGCTTGAAGCAGACGCCATCTGCGCCCACTGGCAGCCGCCGGAAGCTGGCGTATCCGGCTTTTCCGCCATCGAAGGCTGGCGTGGTGAGATTGCCGTCTGGCTGCGCTTTGCCGAGGATGGCCGCATCGACCGCTATTATGTGCGCGATCCGTCCGTCATCAACTGGCTGGGACTGGAGCTTGCCGTGCGCCAAGTGCCAGTGCCGGATTTTCCACTGAACAACAAGTCTTTCAACTGTTCCTATGCCGGTCATGATGTGTGAGGTCTTAAGATGCTGAGAATTCTTCGTCAGATTGCCCGCATCGGCACCATCACCGAACCGCTGGAGCGAAGCGACGCCTTTGAACGCACAGGCCAGGCCTTGCAGGAAGCGATCCGCCGACGCTTTGCCGGTTCGCTGAACATCCGCGAGGTTGATGCTGGTTCCTGCAACGCCTGCGAGCTGGAAATTCACGCCACCAACAATGCTTTTTACGATATAGAGCGTTTCGGTATCCATTTTGTCGCCAGTCCGCGTTTTGCCGACATGCTGCTGGTGACCGGCCCGGTTTCGGTGAACATGAAAACGGCACTGGAGATGACCTATGAGGCCACGCCAGCGCCAAAGCTGGTCGTCGCCGTCGGCGACTGCGCCGCCAACTGTGGCCTGTTTGGCCGCGACAACTACGCCATCGCCGGCAGTGTGGCCGACATTATTCCCGTCGATGTCACCATCTGCGGCTGCCCACCGACACCGACGGACATCATCCAGGGCATTCTAGCGGCAGTTGAACAAGCTTAAGCTTGGATACAGCGCCTTTCAATGGCATTTGAAATAATCTTGTTAGCAGGCACAATGCGCCGCAGTTGCCAGGATGGCGGAATTGGTAGACGCAAGGGACTTAAAATCCCTTGGGCTTTATGCCCGTGCGGGTTCGACCCCCGCTCCTGGTACCAT
>WFOJ01000038.1 GCA_015488125.1 Mariprofundaceae bacterium | reverse complement strand
GCGGCGATGACGCGGCGGCATCGGGTCACGCGCCGGGCCATCAGGGCAGCCTCAGCCACGCTGGTTGCCGCGTCATACATGGAGGCGTTGGAAATATCCATGCCAAGCAGGCGGGCAACCATGGTCTGAAATTCGAATAAGGCCTGCAACGTGCCCTGCGAAATTTCAGGTTGATACGGGGTGTAGGCCGTCAGAAATTCACCACGGGAAATGACGTAATCCACCACTGCCGGAATAAAATGATGATAGGTGCCGCCGCCTAAAAAGCAGCGGTGGCTGGCAGCATGACGGTTTTGTTCGGCTGCTTTGGTGAATTCGCGGACAATGGCCGCCTCACTTTTGGCCGCAGGCAGTGCAAGACTGCCCGGTTGCAGATGAAACTGTGCCGGAATATCGGCAAAAAGGGCGTTAATATCACCTGCGCCAATGCGTTTAAGCATGGCCGCACGGTCAGCCCCGGTATGGGGAAGGTATCGCATTCCTGTTCCTCTGGCGCACGATGCCGGGAGTCTGTCGGGCTTTGATCAATCTACGACGAAAAACCGGATATTGGCCAAATCTTCGCCCTGTTTTTGTTAAATAGCGCTGCTACTTACCGCCAACAGGTCGCATATTTGGCTCAATCCCGCTATTTCTCGTGACGATTGCCAAAGTCCGACAGACTCCTAGGTACGCAATGGAGTATAGGGTGATCCCGGACATCAATATGCTGAAAAGCCAAGATGTTTTTATCAGCGGCAGACCGTGTCATGGCTGTGCGAGACGGTTGCTTCAGCG
Source organism: Mariprofundaceae bacterium (assembly GCA_015488125.1). Lineage (GTDB taxonomy): Bacteria > Pseudomonadota > Zetaproteobacteria > Mariprofundales > Mariprofundaceae > AB-137-C09. Next base: position 18,058 of record WFOJ01000038.1, on the reverse strand, counting down.
CAGATAGTAAGTCAAGCAGGCTGGCATATTGATTTCTGAGCCTCACCAGGCAGGCGGCAATACTGTTTTTTCCGGCGGATAATGTCCAAAAACAAATCGCATGGCACATTATGTCATACATCATGTGGTGGCGACATCCGTCTTATCATCAACTGCTTGCACAGTCGTTGTGTTTTCATACATTGTACGCCTGATCTGTTTTTACAGATGACAATGGATGAATCAATGAATGAATACTGCACGATGAGCGTACAGACGATGAAAGTGGCCCGGTTCATAGGGGGAATGATACTTGCAATCAGTATTGTCATTGCCCCTTGTTGTGCTGATGAGAAATCTCACTGGCGTGGCGAGGCCGAATTGGGAGGCCTGCAAACATTGGGAAATACCCAGACACGCACACTGAATGGCACACTCAAAGTCGTTTATATCCTCAACGCATGGAAATTTTCGCTTGGCGGGACGGCAACTTCGGTCTCAGATCGGGGTGTTACCAGCAGCGAACGCTATAAAGCGAATGTTGAAGGGCGTTACAACGTCAATCAGTACCTGTATGTTTTGATGGCGCTGGAATATGACAAAGATCGCTTCAGCGGTTACGATCATCGTATCAGTGAAACACTGGGCGTTGGTTATCAGTTTTTGCACAATGACCGTCTTCAGGCCAACATGGAACTGGGGCTGGGACCACGTCAAGGTCGTCTGAACAGCAAACGGAAAGAGACGGACACCATCGGACGTGGTGCGCTTCATGCCACATGGCAAGTCAGCCCGGCAGTGGCTTTTGCGGAGGATGTTGAATCAGAGTTTGGCAAAAAAGGCACGGTTTATGAAACCACCACAACAATGAGCAATAAATTAGGTCATACCCTGATGATCAGACTGGGGTATAAAACCCATACCAACACCAAACCTGTGGCAGGTTTCAGGCGCACGGATAGCGAAACATCTGTTAATCTGGTGTACAGTTTTCCGTGAGAACAAGGTTTGCCGGTGTGGCCAGGAGTCTGTCGGACTTTGGCAATCGTTACGAGAAATAGCGGGATTGAGTCAAATATACGATCTGTTGGCGGAGAATAGCAGCGCTATTTAACAAAAACAGGGCGAATATTTGGCCAATATCCGGTTTTTCGTAGTAGATTGATCCAAGTCCGACAGACTCCTAGGAGGGGTGCAGATGTAGTCGACAACGTGAGGGACAGATATTCACGAATTCTGTGAATGCATAGGGAATGTATTGATCTGAATGCGCACTTGCTATTGGGTGCTTGCTCTATAGCATACGCCCCCACTTTTTCGAGGTGAGCTTCGGAAGCCTCTCCGGCAGACGCGTTCAATGTTTGCGTCGAGAGGTGTTCCGGCTCGCTTTTTGTTTTTATAGGCGGGGATGGCACGCAGTCAGGGCAGTAATTGCTGCTGCAACGCTGCTAGCTGATGCCACCATGCGAGGAAGAAACTTGTCTGAATATGGCGTTGAAAATCGCGTAAGGGAACTACTTGAACCGATTGTGGAAGAATCGGGTATTGAGATCCTGAAGGTTTCACTGGTTGGCAATGGCAAAGGCAAAAAAACGTTGCGGGTGTTTCTGGATCGTCGCGGTGGCATTGAAACAAACGAGCTGGAGCAGGTTAGCCGGGCGCTTTCGTTACAACTTGATGTGGAAGATCTGATTCAGGGCACATTCAACCTGGAAGTTAGCTCACCCGGGTTGGATTGGCCGTTGCTGAACGAGGCTGATTTTACACGCTATGCTGGCGACTGGATTCGCGTTGAACCATATGAAGGCGAGGCTGTTGAAGGCCGCAACCTGGGGTTGCGTGGGGCATGCGTGTATCTGGAAGATCGGCAGGGACGCGAACATTCATGGCCACAGTCCGGCCTGCGTCGGGTGATTCGGGCGATTGACTGGAGCAGTGTATCGCGCCGAAGCAAAAAGAAACGGGGTTAACATGGGAACAAATGTAGAAATGCTGCATGTGGCGGATGCTGTCGCCAGGGAAAAAGCCGTTGACCGGGAGCTGGTGCTGGAAGCGATGGAACAGGCGCTGAAAACGGCAGCCAGGCGCACTTATCCCAATAAGGAGCTGGCTGTTACCATTGACCGTCACAGCGGAGAAATTCAGCTGTTTCACGTCATCACCGTTGTTGAGGAAGTAGAAGACGAGGAAAATGAAATCAGCCTTGAAGATGCCCGTCAACGCCAGCCAGAAGCAGAGCTAGGAACGGTATTCAAGGATGAGCTGCCACCGATCCCGATGGGGCGTATTGCAGCGCAAGCTGCCAAACAGGTAATTAACCAGAAAATCCGTGAAGCTGAACGGGCACGCATTGTTGAAGAATTCGAACCTCGGTTGGGCGAACTGATCACCGGTATTGTTAAACGGGTTGAGCGTAATACGGTGTATCTTGATCTTGGTCACGCTGAAGGCGTCATGTACCGTGAAGACCAGATCCCGCGTGAAACCTACCGTCAGGGCGATCGTGTGCGCGCCTATCTGCGTGAAGTTCGCGCTCAAAACAAGGGGCCTGTGCTGTTTCTTTCGCGCACGGATGCAGGCATGCTGCAACGCCTTTTTGAACAGGAAGTACCGGAAATTCAGGATGGTTTGATTACCATTCAGGCAATCGCCAGGGATCCGGGATCACGCAGTAAAATTGCCGTGATATCAAACGATCCGGGCATTGATCCAGTGGGCTCGTGTGTCGGTGTGCGCGGTGCGCGGGTGCAGGCGGTGGTGAATGAGCTTCATGGCGAACGGATTGATATCATTGAGTGGGTTGAAGATCCCGTAACATTCGTGGTCAATGCGCTGGCGCCGGCGGAAATTGAGCGCGTACTGGTGGATGAGGAAAGCGGCATTATCGAAGTCGCCGTCGCTGAAGATAACCTGGCCATCGCCATTGGCCGTCGCGGGCAGAATGTACGGCTGGCAACGGAGTTGACAGGCTGGGATATTGAAATCATGACCACCGGCGAAGAAGAGGAAAAACGCAGCGAGGAAAGTGAATCTGCAAAAGCGCTGTTCATGGAGCAACTGGCGCTTGATGCCGAGGTGGCGGCCAGACTCGTGGCCGAGGGTTTTATGAGCCTTGAGGACCTTGCTTATTGTGCGGAGGCTGACCTGGCTGCTGTCGAGGGCATTGAGGATGCTGCTGTCTTGCAAAATCATGCACGTAACCAGCTACTGGGCAATGCACTGGATGAGGCAGACCAGGTGCATGAGGTAGCGCAGCCGCTTTCCGCTCTGGCGAGCATGCGTGACGAAGTCGCAGAAGAGCTGCGGGCCAATGGTATCGAAACGCTGGAACAACTGGCCGATGCGGCAATAGATGATCTTGAGAATATTGAATCGCTGACGGTTGATGAGGCTGAAAACCTGATTTTGGCCGCTCGCGAGGCCTGTGGCTGGTTTGACGAAACCTGATCACGCTGAACGCAGCTGTATCATCTGCCGCAGCAAACAATCGGCGGCGCAGATGATGCGCCTTGTTGTTGATGATGAAGGTTGCGTCTGGCCGGATGTGCTGCAAAAAGCACCGGGGCGAGGTTGCTGGCTATGCATGCAGAAAGATTGCTTGCGTAAATTCTTCCGCAAAGGCGGCGTCGATCGCTTGCGGCGGCATTTTTCGGGATTGCAGCCGGGGCAGCATGAGCGACTGCGGCAGCTTGTTCAGCAGGCGCTAACATCACAACTTGAGCGCATATTGAGTTTGCTTTTGCCACAGGCAGCGATCGGAAGGGATGCAGTCATGCATCGAATGTGGCAGCATGCGCCGCTTTTCGTTATCATCGCGGATGATGCGGGGCAGGCTTTGTTGCGTCAACTTGAAGACGCAGCGGGTAAGCGTAATAACGCGGGGCAATGCACGGCATTGCTCAAAAACTTCCCCGGAGCCGTACTGGCTCGGGCCGGAAGACGAGAAAAAATTTCAGTAATAGCAGTAGATGGTCGAACGAATGTGAGACGTTTGCAGCAATATGGCATCTGGTTAAACCGGATGAAGGATGCAGGGTAGCGATGGCGAATAAACGCGTGCTTGAATTTGCGAAGGAACTGGGGGTTGATGTTTCGGATATTCGAAATGCCGCTATGCGGTGCAATATTGCCGCCAGCGGGCCAACCTCCATGCTTAATGGTGAAGACCAAAAACGGATTCAACAAGCTATTAGTCAGGGGAAGCATCAAAAACAGGCAGGTGCTAGCAAAACCATTGCCGTTACACGCACCTCTGTTGGTAGTTCTCAGGGAGGAGCCAAGACGGTTCAGGTTGCCGTGCGTCGCCGCCGCCACCCAGGAGTGGTACGCCAGGATGCAACTGGCAATCGTCCACGGAATGAGGCAACCAAGGGCGGTAAGAACGAAACCGTTGTCCGCAGCACTGTCGAACGAACGACTGTGCAGGTCAGGAAAGAAACAAGCCCAGCCGGACAAAAGAGGGATCGTGGCGTAACGAACACTGCTTCGCATGAAAATCATTCGCGCCGTCGGGGAGGCGATCAAAGGCAGGCTCAGGGCAGCGAGCGGTCAGTCAGCAAACCCACTGTGCGCAGTGGCCTGACCCCGGCGCAACGCGCCATGCAGTCGATGGAAGCCAAAAAACAGGAAGAAATTGAAAAGCGTCGTGCTGAACGAGCCGAATATCGTCAGCGTCAGCAGGCTCGTCGCGCAGCTCAGCAGCAACGTGGCAACACCCCGCAGGGGGAGGCTCGCAATACAGAACGCACCCAGCGTCCCGCTCAGAATCAGCGACCTCAACGTCCTGCCCAGGCGATGCAGGGGCGGCAAGATCAGCGCTCAGGTCGTCCGGCACAAGGCCGGCAGGATCAGCGTCAGAGCGCTACTCGCGGTGGGCCACGCACCAGTATGCGCACAGGTCTGACACCCGCCCAGATCGCTGCAGCCAAGGCTCCCAAATCTTCGTTAAAACAGATCGAAAAGAAAATCAGCGACGAACGCGCAGAACGTCGGCGTGAGCAGCAGGCAGCGCGGCGCGGACGTGGTGGAAATGATCAGCGTGCAGGTGCCAACCGTCCGCAAGGCAATATGCCACGTCGCGCACCATCGGTTGCCGTTTCGCCTGAACCCTTTTCTCCACCATCCCCTGATGGTGCCAAAAAACGCGGTTTTGGTGGTCCGCCTTCAGGAGGCAGAGGAAAACGCCGACTGTCACCTGCGGAAAAAGCAGCGCGTCGGAATTATGCCCAGAAGCGTCACGCAATTTTCACTGACGAACAGGAAGAGCGGATGGCGCGTCTGGCCCGTGGCGATCGTCGTAAAACGACGATTACCAAGGAAGACGAGGCCTTCGTTGTTCGTGAGGTAGAAATTACCGATCCGATTATGGTTTCTGAACTGGCCAGCCGCATGGCTGTTAAAGTCGGCGATTTGATCAAGAAACTGTTTGAAATGGGCATGCCCATGACGGCTAATGCCACTCTCGATGGCGAAACTGCGGTGTTGATTGTTGAAGAGTTTGGCCATAAACCGAAACTGATCAATGCTGCAGCAGTGGAAGATGCACTGGTTGAAACTATTGAAGAAAACGAAGATGAGTTGCAACCCCGACCGCCTGTGGTGGTGGTCATGGGGCATGTTGACCATGGTAAAACATCGATTCTTGATGCCTTGCGCAAATCCAGTGTAGCCGCCGGCGAGGCAGGTGGTATCACCCAGCATATCGGCGCTTATATGGTCAAGCTGGACACAGGTGACCGGGTCGTCTTTATTGATACGCCAGGGCATCAGGCGTTTACCGGTCTGCGTGCCCGTGGTGCCAAATTAACCGATGTGGCCGTACTGGTGGTAGCCGCCGATGATGGTGTAATGCCACAGACGGTTGAAGCCATCAACCACGCCAAGGCCGCTGATGTGCCCATTATCGTGGCCATTAACAAAATGGATAAGGCAGGAGCCAATCCTGAACGCGTGATGCGTCAGCTGGCTGAGCATGGACTGACACCTGAAGAATGGGGTGGCGATACCATTTGCGTCAAGGTTTCAGCGCATACAGGCGAAGGTCTGGATGAGCTGTTGGAAATGCTGGCCTTGCAGACAGAAATTCTCGAATTGCGCGCCAATCCGAACAGACCGGGACGCGGTGTTATTGTGGAATCCTCGATTGACCGTGGTCGCGGTCGCGTGGCCACCGTGTTGGTGCAGAACGGCACTTTCCGTAAAGGTGATATTGTGGTCGTTGGTTCGGTCATGGGACGCGTGCGCGCCATTGTTGACGAAAACAATGTTCAACACAAAACGGCCGGACCATCCATTCCCTTTGAATTGCTGGGTTTGGAAGACACGCCCGAAGCAGGCTCTGAAATTGTGGTCGTGGAAAATGAACGCAAGGCACGTGAAGTGGTTAATTACCGCAAGGAGAGGGATCGCGTTCAGGGAGCCAAGTTGCAGAAACGGGCCAGCATGGATGAGTTGTTCGCCGCTGTGCAAAGTGGTGTTATTGAAGTTCCGGTGGTATTAAAGTGTGATGTTACCGGTACACTTGAAGCATTGGCTGACACCATGGCCAAGCTCGGTAACGACGAAGTGAAAGTTAAGGTGGTTCACAAGGGAATCGGTGGCATTACTGAATCGGATGTGATGCTGGCCTCTGCCTCCAATGCGATTATTATCGGTTACAATGTTCGTCCGGAAACCAAGGCCAAGAAATTGGCTGATAGCGAAGGCGTGGAGATTCGTTTCTATCGTGTCATTTATGAGGCGATAGAAGAAATGAAGGCAGCGCTTGCTGGTAAACTCGCGCCTGATCGGGTGGAGAAAGCCATTGGTCGTGCCGAAGTTCGCGAGGTATTCCATGTTCCCAAAGTGGGTGCTGTGGCTGGTACGTATGTCTCTGATGGTTTCGTATCCCGCAATGCTCAGGTTCGCGTATTGCGCCAGGGTGTGGTGATTTATGAAGGAAAAGTCGCTTCGCTGCGTCGCTTTAAGGATGATGTTCGCGAAGTAAAAACGGGTTATGAATGTGGTATTGGCATCGACAAGTTCAATGATGTCAAGGTCGGCGATTGCTTTGAGTTCTTCGTTATTGAGGAAGTGGCTGCGAAGCTGTAGGCATGGCTGACACCGGAGCAGCGCGGCTGCAACGAGATTTACAACGCTGGCTAACCCAGTTGATTCAGCGTGACGCTGATGATCCAAGCTTGCAGTTGGTGACGATTACGGCGGTGGAAATTTCACGTGGCTCGTATGATGCTGTGATTCGCGTTCACGCGCCGGTCGAAAGCCTGCCTCGGGAACTTTGTGTGGCACGACTTAACCGCATGGTACCGCATTTTGAACATAGCCTTCGTCGCCGTTTACCGCGCAAACGACTGCCGCATCTTCGTTTCACCTGGGATCAGGGCATGGATGATGCGGCGGCAATGATGGACAAACTCCGGGAGTTGCGCCGTGAATAAGCCGTGCCTGCTGCCCGATGTTGACTGGACACCAGTTGTTCAACGGTTGAATACCGCCACATGCGTTCATTTGGTCACCCATCGCATGCCGGATTCCGACGGTATTGGTTCGCAAATCGCCCTGTTTCACGCTCTTAACAGCATGGGGCTGGATGTGCGAATGTACAATGCTGACCCTGTGCCACGTATTTGTCGCTACCTTGATGGTGCGGAACTGATTGCGCACGGCAATGCGCCACCTGCAGCGGATGTGGTGATTGCTCTGGATGCAGGCGCTGCTGCACGCCTTTCCTTTTCTTTCCCGGATCACTGCTGTTTGGTGAATATTGATCATCATGCCAGCAACAACGGCTACGGCCACATCAACATGATTGATGCCCGTTACCCGGCGACGGGCGCGATGGTGTATGATCTGTTACTGGCGCTCAAAGCACCGTGGAGTCCTGCGATTGCCCAGGCGGTTTATGCCGCCATCCTGACGGATACCAACGCCTTTCGCACCGAGACGGTAACAGCTGATTTGCATCGGCTGGTCGCTGCGCTGATTGATGCCGGTGCGCAACCTGCGCTGGCGGCACAACATGCGTATGCCAGCCATCAGCCAGCGCGCTTTGTGTTGCTCAGAAAGGCGTTGGATACGCTGGAGATTCATGATAACGGGCGCTCTGCCTGGATGCACCTGACCCAGACTATGTTGGGCCAGAGTCATTGTCGTCTGGAAGATAGTGAAGGTTTTATTGAATATGCCAGTAGCATCGATGGGGTGCATGTCAGCGTACTGTTATGCCAAATGGGCAGCGATGAATGGAAAGTAACATTTCGCGGTAAAGGCGCCTGCAATGTGGGTGATCTGGCTACCCGGTTGGGAGGTGGTGGTCATCGTCATGCAGCGGGGTGTACATTACATGGCAGCTATCGTGAAGTAAGGCAGCGCCTTCGTCAGAGCGTGGGAGCACTGCTGGGCAGTTGCGGCGAATGAACAACAGCACGCCAAGCGGTGTCGTTTTCCTTGATAAACCCAAAGGTTGGACATCCAGACAGGCAGTCAATGCCGTGCGTCGCGTTTTCAGCACCCTTTCATGCCAAGTGAACACGGCAGGAAAACGCGGCATCAAGGCTGGACATACCGGCACGCTGGATCCAATGGCCACAGGCATGTTACCCATCTTGCTTGGTGAAGCGACGCGTTTTGCCGATTACGGTTTGCAGGCCGATAAACGCTATCTGGTGAGTGTGGATTTAAGCATGCAAACTGATACCTTCGATGCTGAAGGCAAGCTGTGCGAACGCTTTGACTATCGGCCTTCCGATGCTGAAATTGATCAATGGCTCAAAACCATGCATGGGCCACAGCAACAAATACCACCGCGCTATTCGGCGATTCGCATTCAGGGAAAACGCGCCCATGAACTTGCCCGCCAGGGGCAGCAGGTGGAGCTTGAAGCACGGCCTGTTACGCTGTATTCACTGAAAAAAATCAGTTACGACTATCCGTTGCTGAAGCTCGCTGTGCATTGCTCCAAGGGAACTTATATCCGCTCGCTGGCACGTGACCTGGGGTTGGCGCTTGGCTGCGGCGCTTGCGTTACCATGCTGCGCCGAACATCAACTGCCGGCTGGCCTGCTGATATAATGTGTACCATGGCGGAAGTGGAAGCTTCACCTCTTTCCTGTTTGCATCCCACTATCCGCTGGCTGGCCAATTGGCCGCGCATTGAACTTGATACGGTGATGGCGCGTCGCTTTGCGCAAGGCCAACGCCTGGCAATGCCTGCGGGTGGCCAACCCACTGGTGAAGTGGCAGTCTGCGGAGATGATGGACGCTTGCTGGGCGTCGGGCAATTGCGATTGCACGATGGGCGGCAGGTGTTACATCCAAAAACGGTATTACCCTCGGCACAAGCTTAATATCGTGTAAGGGAGAGCTCATTGTTCTGGAAAAGAAAAAAAATAGTTCCTGAAAAATACGAGCCGGCAGCGGCGGTATTAACGCGGGAAATGACGCTCATGTTTCAAACCTTAAAGCATGTGGTTCGCTCTGATCTGGTCGTGCTTCCTCATGTGCCCATGCAGCGATTGCTGCGACCGTTTGGCCAGCTTAATCAAAAGGAACGGACATCGCTACATGCGGCGCTGGCAGGTCATGAGGCTGATTTCGTGCTTTGTTCGGGCAAAGGCCTGCGCCCCGAGGCCGTGATCATGCTGGAAGATCATGGTCACGAAGTCGAGCCGATTTTTGAGCATGTGGGGATTCGCTTTTTTCGTATTCCAATGAAAGGCGCCGCCAATAGCGATTATCTGCATACGGTGCTTGAAGCGTATGTTGCCAAAAATGAGGATACGGCAAAAAACCTGTCAGATACGCAAACCATTTTACCACGCAAATACTGCCCAAAATGTCAAACAGAGATGGTAGTCAAACGGGCGCGTGGCGGACCGTGGGAAGGCAGCTTATTTTGGGTATGCCGTCGTTACCCGCGATGTAAAACCAGCGAATTGCACAAAGTGTAATCCGCACAACAACTCAGGGAGAACACATGGCTTCTTTCGAATACCCCGATCTTGAAATCATTGTGCTTGCCGCAGGCAAGGGCACCCGCATGCGCTCGGCACAACCTAAGGTGTTGCATCCGGTGCTGGGCAAGCCGATGCTGGAGCATGTGCTGCATACGGCGGAGTCACTGATGCCTCATGGTATTTCGGTGGTAGTTGGTCACGAGGCGGCACAGGTGCGTGAATGCATTGGTGATCCAGCCAATATTCATTGGGTCGAACAACATCAGCAGCTTGGTACAGGTCATGCCGTGAATTGTTGTCAATCCGTGTGCGATAGTTGCCGTGATGTGCTGATCATCTGCGGTGACACGCCTTTGTTGCGCGCCAAAACCCTGAGCACGCTGGTAGAAGCGCATCGACAAACAGATGCTGTGGTATCGTTTCTGTCTGCTAAATTATCGAATCCGTACGGTTATGGTCGCGTCAAACGCGATGCTGATGGCCAGGTGTTATCCATTGTCGAGCAAAAAGATGCAGATACCGATGAACAGTTGATCAATGAAGTTAGCTCAGGGATTTTTTGCATTCGGCAGCAAGAACTGTTTGCACTGCTGGCCAGGGTTGGTAACGATAACGCCCAGGGTGAATATTATTTGCCTGATGTGGTGCCGTTGGCCTTGCAACGAGGAGCCATGGTTCAGGCTGTGTTGATGGACGATGCTGACGAAATGACTGGTATTAACAACCGTTGCCAACTGGCGGAAGTGGAGCGTTTGTTGCAGCAGCGCATTGTGCGAGACTGGCAGTTGCAAGGCGTCACCATTGAGCAACCTGATACGGTACGCATAGAAGCCAGTGTTCACATTGGTCGCGATAGTATTATTCATGCCGGCAGCCAGCTGCTGGGCGCCACCCACGTCGGCGAAGGCTGTCGTATTGGTCCTTATGCCGTCATTTGCAATGCGGAACTGGATGATGAGTGCCGTGTGTATGCGTTTTCGCATATCGAAGAAGCCAATGTTGGCGCACAAGCCAATATCGGCCCGTTTGCCCGTCTGCGTCCTGATACCAGGCTGGATGAGCAGGTGCGCATCGGCAATTTTGTTGAAATCAAAAAATCCGTGATCGGTCGGGGCAGCAAGGTGAATCACCTAAGCTATATCGGTGATACCACCATGGGTCGGGATTGTAATATCGGCGCTGGCTCGATCACCTGTAATTATGATGGTGCCAACAAGCATCAGACCAGAATCGGTGACAGGGTGTTTATTGGCTCTGACACCAAACTGATTGCTCCGGTGATCGTGGATCACGATGCCACCATTGGCGCTGGCAGTATTATCAGTAAAAATGTCAATGCCGGCGGTTTAACGCTGTCGGCCAGGCCGGAGCAACGTCACAACAGTAAATGGCGGCGCCCGCGCAAAGACTGAAGCGTGTCGCATGGCAGTGACATGGCATTGGAAGGTAAACAGTTGGTGAATGTTTTCCACCTGCATCATCAAAGATGAAGAAAAGCCGGAAATCACGCAAGACTTCGGCCTGGTTTCAGCGTCACGTGCATGATCCTCACGTCAAGAGGGCACAACGTGAAGGCAAGCGTTCGCGTGCCGCCTACAAACTGATGCAGATACTGGATGAATACCAGCACAAGGTGCTACAGGGACAGACGATCGTGGACCTTGGCTGTGCGCCTGGCTCATGGACCATGGAACTGGTACGCATGACAGGCCAAACAGGCAAGGTAATCGGTATTGATGTGTTGCCCGTTGAGCCCATTGCCGGGGCACAGTTGATTCAGGCGGATTTTACCAGTGAACAGGGGCAACAGGCGTTGCAGCAGGCGCTGTCCGGACATAGCGTGGACATGGTGGTTTCGGATATGGCGCCCGAAATGAGCGGTCACAAGCTGGTGGATCAAATGCGTATGATCGCCTTGAACGAGCTGACACTGCATTTTTCCCGTCAGTATTTGCGCAAGGGCGGCGTGTTGCTGCTAAAAAGTTTTATGGGTGAAGGTTATGATCAGTTTCGACGTGAACTGGGAATGGCCTTTACACAGGTCAAACACGTGAAGCCAGCCGCCAGCCGCCGCAGTTCGCCTGAGTTTTTCCTGTTGGCCAAAGGGTTCCGCGGATGATACGGCGTGTATTATGCTATCTTGGCCTGATGCTGACCGCAGGCTTGCTCATCGCGGCAGATTACTCCCTGCCTGCGGCCTACTGGGATGCACCAAGAGCGAAAAATCAGTCTGGTGCCATGCACAACTGGTCAGACCTGGAGCAAAACCTGCGCCCTGAAGCATGCGCGCAATGCCATTATGAACAATTTGATGCCTGGAAAGGAAGCCTGCACGCGCAGGCTTATTCAAATGGCATGGTCGGCCAGTTCCCAACCATTGGTCATACTTCGGGCAACCGTTGCCTGAGCTGCCACGCGCCGTTGCAGGAACAGGCTTATACGGATGCAGAAGATATGATGGCATCTCTGCAACTTAAGCTGACACACCCTGAAGCCGTGGATGCCGATGCTGATCTGGAACGCATGGCCGATATACCGCTGCGCCACACAGGTGTCAGTTGCGCCGTCTGCCATGTGCGTGATTTTCAGCGTTATGGGCCGCCACGCGCTGGTAGCAGCAAAACCGGGCATATCAAGACGGATGTGCATGGCGGTTTTCGCGCCAGCAGGGATTTTGAGCAATCAAACTTCTGTGCCTCCTGTCATCAATTTCCTCAGCGACGGGCGATCAATGGCAAGCCACTGGAAAATACCGTGCGTGAATGGGAACAAAGCAGCTTTGCCAGCAAAGGCATCACCTGTCAGGCGTGCCATATGCCGTTCCGTCGCCATTTGTTTCGTGGCATTCACGACCCTGAAACCGTGCGCAAGGGCGTAAGCATCAAGGCGTGGCGCAATGCCGATGGCATGGCAGAAATTGAAATTCATTCTACGGGCGTAGGGCATGCTTTCCCGACCTATGTGACTCCACGGGTAGTCGTTAAAGCCAGCGCCCTGGATCATCATGGCAAACCGCTAAAAACCTGGGCCTGGGACATTGTACGCGAAGTTGAATATCGCCAGCAATGGGTGGAATTGCGTGATACGCGCATTATGCCGGGCGAAAAGCGTCGTTATCAAGTGGATGCGCCGCCACCGGGCACCAGCAGCGTGCATTTTACGGTGCAGGTTATTCCTGATTATTTTTATCGCGGACTTTATCAGCGCCTGCTTCAGCAACAGCCTGATGAACTATCGAAAAAACTGCTGCAAGCTGCCAAGAAACATACCCACGAAACAGAGTTTACGCTGTTTGAACAAACTGTCAGACTTTGATTTTCACCATTGCCTGGTACTTGGCGGTGCAGCCAGCGGCAAATCGCTGGTGGCCGAACGTCTGGCCAAAAAACATGCCGGTGAGGTGTGCTATATTGCCACCTCGCAACTGCCGGTGGCGGATCGCGAATGGCAGTTGAAAGTAGCTCGACACCGCAAGCGTCGCCCTGCACATTGGCGCACGATAGAAGAGCCACTGGCACTGGTGCCATTGCTTCAGCGGCAAGGCGCCGATGCTGATCGTCTGCTGCTTGTTGACTGTCTGACGCTTTGGCTTGGCAATCTTCTGGAGGCAGGCGCTGACCTGGCAGAGCAACGGCATATGCTGTGTGCTACACTTGCGGAAACAGCAGCAAAGGTGATTTTGGTTTCCAATGAAATTGGCATGGGGCTGGTGCCCGAACTGGCGTTGGCACGTGCTTTCCGTGATGCTCAGGGCGAGCTGAATCAGCAGTTGGCGGCAAGCCTTGATGGCGTGCTGTTTGTTGCCGCAGGTCTGCCGCTTCGCCTGAAGCAGGGCGATGCCGGAAGTTTGCCGGAGTTTTAGCAATCATCACAGGAGTCTGTCGGGCTTTGATCAATCTACTGCGAAAAAGCGGATATTGGCCAAGTTCGCGCCTTTTCAGACGCTACGTCAGACCCATGGCCAGGCTGGCTGCGCCGAGGATGCCGCCCTGGTCGTCAAGCGTCGAGCGCATGATGTTGATGGTATGTTTCTGGGGTGGCAGCAGTCTTGCTTCCAGCGATGCGCGAAGCGATGGAGCAAGCAGTTCCCAACTGTTGCTGACACCGCCGCTGATACTGACATGGCGCACATCCAGCAGCTTGACGGTTTCAGCAATGGCGATTCCCAACGCCTCTCCTGCCTGCTGAAAAACCATCTGCGCCACTTCATTCCCGGCTTCTGCCAGCTGACCGATTGCCTGTGCCGATAACTTCTTTCCTGTGATCGCATGATAACGCTGGCAGATCGCCGTTGCTGATGCCATGGTTTCCAGGCAGCCATACTGACCACAGCCGCAAAGCCGGGCATCATGGCTGTGATCAACGCGCAAATGGCCAAATTCACAGGCCATGCCGCCCTCACCATAAAAAGCCTGACCATGCAGCACCAGGCCGCCGCCCACACCTGTGCCCAGGGTGATATGCAGCAGGTTGTCACAGTTTTTGGCGACGCCAAAATGAAGCTCTCCCAACGCCGCGCAAAGCGCGTCATTCTGTGCTTCGACCGTGCAGTGCAAACGCTCGGATAGCGCACCGGTCAGTGGGAATTCACGCAAGGCCGGCAAATTGGGCGAGGCAGCCAGCACGCCGCTCTGGCCGCGAAAAAAGCCGGGAAAGCCAATACCCACTGCTTGCGCGTGGTGCAGCTGTGGCGCAATCTCGGCTACCAGCGTGGCCAGTAATTGTTCTGCTGTAGCGCCACTGGCCGCCAGATCGAGTTGGCTTCGATGTTGTTGCAGGATTTTACCCGACGGCGAAATCAACGCTGTGCGAATATTGGTGCCGCCAACATCCACGCCCAGCACCTGCATCAGGCACGCCCTGTATAGACATCAGCATAGGATGCCGCTGATGCGTTCCAGGAACTGTCCCGACGCATGGCACGGCCACGCATGCGCGACCAGATATGCCGTTGCTGGTACAGCCGAACTGCTGTCTGCACCGCCTGATCCAGTGCTTCTGCACTGGCAGCATCAAAGGCAATGCCCGTGCTGTTGCGCTTGTCCTGATGGTAATCAACCACTGTATCAGCCAGGCCGCCGGTTCGGCGTACCACCGGCAGCGTGCCATAACGCATGGCAATCAGCTGGCCCAGGCCGCATGGTTCAAAGCGCGAGGGCATCAGGAATATATCACCACCAGCATAAATGCGGTGCGCCAGCGCGTTGCTGAAACCGCAATAAAAATACATTTGCTGTGAATGACTGGCAGCCATGGCGTGCAGCTGATTTTCCAGCCAGGGATCGCCAGAGCCGAGAAAGACGCATTGCCAGCCCTGAGCCAGCCAGCTTTCAAGCCTGGCGAGAATCAGATCCACACCTTTTTGTTCAGCCAGTCGGGAGACCAGTACCAGCAAGGGTGTGTTTTCGCTTGGCGCCAGCTCACACTCCTGTTGCAATGCCTGTTTACAGGTTTTTTTGCCCGTCATGCGTCCTGCTGTATAGGAACGGGCGATGTTTTCATCTGTTGCCGGATCGTATTGCAGCAGATCCAGGCCATTCACAATGCCGCGCAGTTTCTGCTGGTGATGCCGCAAAAAGCCCTCCAACTGGCAGCCATACGCCGGCGTCAGGATTTCTTCGGCGTAGGTCGGACTGACGGTGGTCAGCGCATCAGCGGCGGCAATACCGGCCTTCATGCAATTGATATGGCCATGAAATTCATAGCCATCGAGGTGAAAATAATCGTCAGGCAAGCCCAGACGATGGATCCATTCGTTGCCAAATACACCCTGATAAGCGAGATTATGGATGGTATATACTGTTTTCGCCTGGGCGATAGCCGGCAGGTGCTGGTACTGGGTTTTCAGTAGTAGCGGAATCATGCCCGTCTGCCAGTCGTGACAATGGATCACATCCACGTGCGCATGGAGCCGGGCTGCCGCTTCAAGTGCGACGCGATTAAAAAACACAAAACGCAGCAAGTTATCTTCGTAGGCATCATTGCCTTTGCCGTAAAGTCCGTCACGGTCGAAGAAATCATCCTGTTCGACCAGAATATAGGAAATCCCGTTGATCTCCGCCCGATGCAGCGGTGCATAACGGGTGATGCCGTCAATCCATATTTCAATGCTTTTATTCAGGGCTTCTGTGACGACTCCTGAGGCTGCAATATCGCGCCGGTAAAAAGGCAGGATGATCGAAAGCTGATGCCCCTGGGCCTGTAGCGCACAGGGCAAGGCTCCTGTTACGTCGGCCAGGCCACCGCTTTTGGCCAGCGGCGCAGCTTCTGAGGCAATGAATACAATATTCAAGGGAATGTTTGCTGTTGATTTCAATCTGTCTTGTCTCCCATAATCACAAAGCCTGAATGCTGACACGTCGCCTGAATGGCAAAGGATAGTTGCGTCACATGCGCGGTCGCCGGGCCTGTTCTTAGCCATTCCAGCATATGCTGGATGCTGTCGATACTGCCGCAGATCCGTGCTTCTACCGAGCCGTCAGCGCAGTTGCGTACCCAGCCATCAAGGCCAAGGCGCCGTGCTTCGCGCTGCGTGGCATAGCGAAAGCCAACCCCCTGAACCCTGCCGAAAACTTGCACATCATAACATACGCGGGTTTCATCCATGTGACAAAACATAGTCAGCAGATGGCGCCTCGTCCATACTGCGCTTGCCATTCGAAGCAGCAAGCCTAGTTTGCCGACGGATCAAACCGCCTGTCAGGCGCTGGATTGAATGAGGTCAGGAATGCTGAATAAGGTTATGCTCATTGGTAATCTGGGTGCAGACCCGGAAACCCGTTACATGCAGGATCAGACGTGCGTCTGCAATTTGCGTATTGCCACCACCGAACGCTGGAAAGATCGGGCGACAGGCCAGCAGCAGGAGCGCACCGAATGGCATCGCGTCGAATTATGGGGGCGTCTTGGCGAAATTGCGGCACAGTATTTACGCAAAGGCAGCCGCGTTTATATCGAAGGCTCGATTCGTACGGATAAATGGACGGATCAGAGCGGGCAGGATCGCTACATCACCAAGGTGCGCGCCAGCGAAATGAAAATGCTCGATCGTCGCAATGAAGGCCCCGGCGGCATGCCGCCACAACAAGGTGGTTATCAGCAGCAGGATCAGAGTGGTTTTCCCGCCTATGGTGGTTCGCCAGCAGCCAGCCAGAAGCCTGCCAGCGACCCTTTTGCCGACAGCCCCGATTTTGCTCAGGTCAGCAAGGATGATGATTTGCCGTTCTAGGAGTCTATCAGACTTTGATCAATCTACTACGAAAAAGTGGATATTGGCCAAATATTCGCCCTGTTTTTGTTAAATAGCGCTGCTATTCGCCGTAAACAGGTCGTATATTTGACTCAATCCCGCTAATTCTCGTGATGATTGCCAAAATCCAACAGACTCCTAGGAGTCTATCAGGCTTTGATCAATCTACGATGAGCAATTGGATGTGGGTCAAACTCTGTCCTGTTTTGTTCAATAGCGCTGTTATTCATCGTAAAAAGTTCGTATGGTTGCCTCAATTTCGCTAATTCTCGTGACGACTGCCAAAACTCGACATCCTGGGCATTGCCCGAAATACCATTTAAGCGGGGAAAACAGTGATGAAGCATTATTCTGCTGAATTTCTCCGCTGTTATTTTCGTGAAGTGGGCGTGCATACACCGTTGCCAGCAGGGATTGTTTCGTCTGCGGAGAGAATGGATACAGAGGCAGAAACGCCCGCTGCCGCACCTGTCATGAAACAGGCTGCTGCCCCTGCATCCGTTGCAGCAGCACCGGCGACAGAAAAAGTTGCGCCACCGGTCAGCCTGCCGCCAACCCCGGTGGTGCCTGTAGAGGCCAGTTCACTGGATGCCTTGCGGGCACAGGTGGCCGCCTGCCAGCGTTGCGCGCTGGCCAAGGGGCGCAAGCATACGGTATTTGGCACAGGCGACCCGAAAGCCCGACTGGTTATCATCGGCGAAGCGCCGGGAGCGGAAGAAGACCGTCAGGGAGAACCTTTTGTTGGCCCGGCAGGGCAATTGCTCAACCGCATGTTGGCTGCTATTGGCTTGCAACGTTCCGATGTTTATATCATGAACACCATCAAATGCCGTCCGCCCTGGAATCGCGATCCGGGGGAGGAAGAAATGCGAGCCTG
>WFOJ01000037.1 GCA_015488125.1 Mariprofundaceae bacterium | reverse complement strand
TTTCCCGCCCGCCTCTTCGTGAACAACACGCCCCGGGCTGTGGCCATCGAGGTGTTGTGCGCGGTATTGGTGGAACACCGTCATGCCGATGATGCGCTGGCCACGGCCATGGCGCGCCTGCATGCGGATGCGGATCGCCGCTTTGTGCATGCGCTGGTCTATGGTGTATTGCGCCATTATTTTTCGCTGGAAGCCGATGTGTGTCGCTTTGTACAGCGCAAGCCGGAAGATGCAGTGCGCATGGCCTTGCTGCTGGGCGCGTTTCAGTGGCGGCATTTGCAAACTCCGGCACATGCCACAGTCGGCGAAACCGTGGAAGCGGTACGCTGTTTTCAGCCAAAAGCCTGTGGCATGGTCAATGCCGTGCTGCGTCGGCTTATTGCCCAGTCACCACCTGCCCGGCTCAAACCCCATCAACGCCTGGAATTGCCGCAATGGCTGTACCGTTGCTGGCGAGATGAATGGGGCACAGATACCTTGCAACAGTGGTTTCACGCCGTCGATGCCATTCCGCCACTGACCATTGCTGTGCGTGCGGCACGCGCATCATGGCTGCAAGGCGTCGCGACCATGGGGTTGTCGGCAAACGCTGCCCCCCATGTGGCAACTGGCGTGTTGTTGCCTGGTGGCACTGATGTCCGCGCTTTGCCGGGCTTTGCTGAAGGCGAGTGCTGGGTCATGGATCAATCGGCTCAGGCCAGCGTGCATTTGCTGGTCGATGGTTTGTCGGCATCACCGGCGCAGGTGGTGGATGTGTGCGCCGCACCTGGCGGTAAAACGGCGATGCTCTCGGCATTGCTGCCACAAACGACGGTCATTTCAGTGGAAGTGCATGCCAGACGCATGGCGCGTCTGCGTGAAAACCAGCAACGTTTGCGATGGATGCGGGCACAGCCCATACGGGCGGATGGCCGCCTGCTTCCGTTTGCTGATGCCAGTATCGAGGCATTATTTCTTGACGCGCCATGCACGGCATCCGGTTTGTTGCGCAAGCATCCCGATGTGCGTTTTTTGCATAATGAAGCGCAGTTGCAGGCACTGGTAGTACAGCAGCAGCAATTACTGGCAGAAGCAGCGCGGGTGTTGCGTCCGGGGGGCTGCATGGTGTATGCCGTGTGCTCTGTGCATCGCCGGGAACAGGCACCTGTTTTGCCCGCTGGACTTGCAAAAGAAGCTGCGTTGCGCATTTTTCCCGACACAGAACGCGACGGCTTTTATGCCGTTCGCCTGCGCAAGCAAGAACAGGCCACAGGAAGCAATAATGTTTAAAGGCATCAAAAACCGGCTGAATGCCATGCTGCAAATCGGTATTGAGCAGGAAATTCAGCGAATTCATCAGCAGATGAGGGAAAAACTGGAGGACCCGCTGATTTGTTACGGACGCAAGGTGTATTCGCAATGCGATGAAGATGGCATTATTGCCGAGATCTTTCGCCGTATTGGCACCACGAACAAGATTTGCATCGAGATTGGCTGCGGTAATGGTCTGGAAAACAATACCCACTACCTGATCCTGCAAGGCTGGCGTGGCATCTGGCTGGATGGCTCTGCCAAAAATATCAATACCCTGAAAAAAGGCGCAGGGTTGGAGGCACCTCATCCGCAACTGGCGTTGCTGCTGGCTTATGCCACACCGCACAGTATTAACCCACTGATGCGGCGAGGGCTGGCAGCCATTGATGCCGCTGATGTCGTGGATGTAGATTTTTTCTCGCTGGATATTGATGGTTATGACTTATCCGTGCTGGAAGCCCTTGAGGTTGTCAGGCCGCGTGTGATTTGCGCCGAATACAATGCCAAATTTCCACCGGAGATTGATATTGCCGTGCCTTATGATGAAAAACATGGCTGGAACGGTGACGATTATATGGGGGCATCACTGGCTGCGCTGGTGCGCGTGCTGGGCCACAAGGATTATGACCTGGTCTGCTGCAATGCCAGCGCGGCCAACGCTTTTTTTGTCCGCCGCGATGCCAATCAGGGACGTATTCCGACCCCGCCGATGGCGCTGCTGTATCAGCCTGCCCGTTATCAGCTTTCCTATCGCAAGTCCGGGCACGATCCGTCGTTGAAATTTCTCCGCGATTATCTTAAGCGGCAGCGCAGGCAGGATTGATGTTGCGAAATGGCTTGTCAGGCGTGCTGTGCTTGACGATGCTTGTACTTCCCTTCTCCATTGCCGCCAGCAATGTGTTGTTTGGCTTGCTGATTGTTGTTGGCCTGTTCAGTGGCGTGTGGTGGCAGGGAGCCAAGGCTGCCTGGCGGCAGTGGCCGGTGTTCTTTTATGGCTGGGCGGCTTATTTTTCACTGATGCTGGCTGGCCTTGGCTGGAGCCAGGATGTGAACTGGGGGCTGCATATTCTGCCACAATACTGGGCATGGCTGTTGTTGCCCGTGCTGGTTGCCCTGTTGCAGGATGCCATCTGGCGTCGCCGCTGGCTGTTTTGCCTGTCGCTGGGATTGTTTCTGCAATTACTGGTTTGTATCGCCCAATCATGGGGCGTGAAACTGCCGGTTGGCAATGGTTCGTCTGCCGGTGATCCAGCTGGCTTTATCGGCCATATCGGCTTTGGCCTGATTTACGGTATCTGGGCGGCATGGCTGATGCATTTTGCCCATGTCGATCAGGGCAAGCGGGTCTGGCGATGGCTGGCGCGGAGCGCGGCTGTTGCCTCGCTGGTGATGATATTCATCGTTCAGGGGCGTAGTGGTTATGTGGTGGCGCTGTGCCTGCTGGGTTTTATCGCCTGGCAATTGTATTTGCGCCAACTGGGCTGGAAACTGTTGTGGTGGGCCTTGCCTGTGGTGCTGCTGGCTGTGACTGTCTTTTCCATGGGCGGCGCGGCTGATCGGTTGCAACTTACCCTGAATTCGTTGCGCGCCTTCGAGCATATGGATTTTTCCGCCGCCGAAGAGCGGGTATCGCTGATGTACGCCGGCATTCAAACCTGGCTTGAACACCCCTTGCTGGGCGCGGGAACCGGCAGCTATCCGGTGACCGCCATGGCATTGCAGCAAGCGCATCCGGAGCTGGGACTGCATTACGCCGCACCGGGTGTGGCACCGAGCAGTCCACATAACTTCTATATCATGATGCTGGCGCGCTGGGGGGTACCTGGTTTAATGGTGTTGCTGTTTCTGTTTTATCAGTGGTGGTCACTGGGCATGCGCCAGTCGTGGAACAAAACGCATGGCAGCATGCTGGCACTATCGGCGGTAGCGGTCAGCGTCCACGCCATGACAGCCTTGCCTTTTGAAGAATACTACAGCAGCGTTTTTTCAGTGTTGTGGATATCGGCAGGGTTGGCAGGTATTGTGATGGAAGAGCGAGGAGGAGAAACACAGGCATGAATATGCAACAGGCGCGCGATGATGTGTTGCGGGGCTGGGAAGATTTGCGCCCCTTGCTCGGGCAGCTGCGTGATCACTCAGATGACCCCTGGATTGCTCAATACTTCCCGCCTTCGACGGAAATGGATGGGTATTTTTACGGTTCGCTGGATCGCTTTGCCCTGTTGTTGTGCTCACTGGCGCGCCATTGCCCCGCTGGCGCACGGGTGCTTGATGCCGGGGCCGGTTATGCCATGCAGGCAGCAGCACTGAAAAAGGCCGGTTTTAAGGTGGCGGCTGCCGATGTTTATGAGGCATTGCCTGTTTATGAACAGTTAGCTATCCCGTATCAGCGCTGGCATCTGGAGGGCGATGAGCATGCCCCATTTGCCAGGGAATCCTTTGATGCAGTGATACTTTCACAGACTATCGAGCACTTCACCTATTCGCCTCTGAAGCCATTGACCCGTCTGCTGGAAGTGATTCGTCCTGGTGGCTATCTGATCATTGATGCGCCTAATATCAGTTCATTTCACAATGTCTGGCGTCTGTTTCGCGGTAAAAGTATTCACTGGAATTTGCGTCGTCATTACCTGGAGCAACAGCCGCAAATCGTGCGCGGTATCCCTTATTATGATCGGCATAACCATGAGTATGCCATGCATGATTTGATGGATATTGCCGCCTTTTTCTCGCTTGAGGTGTGTGAAAAAGCCTATTACTCACCGATCAATCGCCAGCACAAGGCCGCGTGGATGATCGCCTTTTCCCGCGTGCGTGACCTGGTGCCGCATTGGCGCAAAGGGTTGTATGCTGTTTATAAAAAGAAGTAATCTTATAATCAGTTAGTTATCACTTATTATTTAAGTAATACTTGAACTTTTCGTGTGCCCGTTTTATAGTCGGGCGCAAATATCAGGAGGTGTTCGTCATGAAACAGCGAATGGTTGGAATCCGCATAGCGCTTGTGGTACTGATACTTGGTCTGCTAAGCGGTTGCCATACCTTGAGCGACAAGGAATATGTTGAGGTCAAGAAAACGCCGAAGCAAATCAAGATATTGGAGCAGAACGATTTTCGTCTTGAGCAAAATATCGAGAACCTTGGCAAGGCCGTGGATCAGATGCGCAAGGATTTGCAGGATCACATCAACAACAAGGATGCCAGTGTTGAGACGGTCGGGTCTGATTCGGCGCGGGTCACGTTGCAGAACAAGGTGCTGTTTGGTAACGGCAGCACCAATCTCAGCCGCGAAGGTAAAAAAGTGCTGGCACGTTTTGCCAAAAACCTGGGCGATGATCCCTCGCTACAAGTGAAAATTGTTGGTCATACCGATAACCTGCCGCCCTCTGCACGGCTGCGCACTCGTTACCTTGATAACTGGGAACTCTCTGCCGTGCGAGCGGCTTCGGTCGCACGTTATCTTGTTTGGGAGTGTCATATCGACCCTAAACGCCTGACCATTGTCGGCAAGGCCGATAATGTGCCGGTGGCCAGCAACGCCACAGCAGAAGGACGCAGGCAAAACCGCCGCGTGGAACTGTTTTTAACGGTTGGCAAAAAAGCAAAGTAAGCAGCAATCGTCCCTGTAGCTCTGTAACATGCAGAAGACCCAGGCAAATTAAAAATAACACACAAAGATAGGGAGTATGCGTGAAAGCAAGCCTTGAGCGCGCCTTGCAGCAAGCTGTAGAACAACTGCTGGCGAATCATGAAGTCAGTACACCGGCGATTGTATTAACACGCCCGAAACACAAGGATCATGGTGATTACGCCTGCAATGTCGCCATGCCGTTAGCTGGCAGGCTGGGGCGCAAGCCACGGCAGATCGCTGAAGATATTTTGGCTGCTGTTTGCTGGCCCGAAGCTGTCAACAAAACGGAAATTGCCGGTCCCGGCTTCATCAATATTTATTTACGGGCGGCCAGCGAGGCAGAGGTGCTCCGGCGTATTGTGCAACAAAAATCGGCCTATGGCTGCCGAACATCCGAAAAAGCGCAGCGCATTTGTCTGGAATTTGTATCCGCCAACCCGACTGGTCCCATGCATGTCGGTCATGGCCGGGGAGCCGTGCTGGGGGATTCACTGGCGAATCTACTGACCACCCAGGGGCATGAGGTGACGCGGGAGTACTATATCAACGATGCAGGCGTGCAGATCGGCGTGCTGGCTAACTCCGTGTGGCTGCGCATGCGCGAACTGTGCGGTGAGTTGATCAGCTTTCCTGATGCCGGCTACCCCGGTGAATATATTATTGATATTGCTCGCCAACTGCTGAAACATCAATCCATGGCGCAATGGCAGGCCATGGATGAAGATGCGCGTTTGCAGCGTATCGGCGAGCTGTCGGTCGAGGCCAATATGATGGCGATCCGTGAAGACCTGGCACGTCTGGGGATTCACTTCGATGTATTCACTTCGGAAAAATCACTGCACGAATCCGGGCAGGTGCAACAACTGGTGCAACAACTGGAGGCTGAAGGCCTGGTCTATCGCGGTTGCCTGCCACCGCCCAAAGGCAAGGAAGTGGAGGATTACCAGCCACAGGAGCAGCCGCTGTTTCGCACCACTGACTTTGGCGATGATGTGGACAGGCCGATTCTCAAGCAGGACGGCACAGCCACCTATTTCGCTGCCGATATTGCCTATCATTACGATAAGGTGCAGCGTGGCTTTGATCGTATGATTGACATCTGGGGCGCGGATCACGGCGGCTATGTCACCCGTGTGCAGGCGGCCGTTAAGGCGCTGACCGGGCTGGAGCAACAGCCGGATGTGCTGCTCGTGCAAATGGTCAATTTGACACGCCGGGGACGGCCCGTGCGCATGTCCAAGCGAGCCGGTACATTTGTGACGCTGGAAGAAGTGGTACGTGAAGTCGGTGCGGATGCTGTGCGCTTTAACTTCATGACGCGCCGTGCCGAAAGTCAGTTTGATTTTGATCTGGAAGAAGCCAAGCTTCAAAGTGACGAAAATCCGGTGTATTATGCGCAATATGCGCACGCCCGCGTGTGCGCTGTGCTACGCAAGGCAAAGGAAGAAGGCGTGCAGCGGTTGGCTGCCGAGGATTGCGATCTTTCCTGTTTGCGTAGCGATGCAGAGCAGGCATTGATTGCCCGTTTGCTGGCCTGGCCGGAGCTGTTGCAAAAGGCCGCCGAACGGCTGGAGCCTTATCGTGTCGCCAACTATGTGATGCAACTGGCAGCGGCGTTTCATGGCTTTTACCATCAGTGCCGGATTATTCAGGATGATGAGGCACTGACGCAGGCGCGTCTGTTAATGGCTGAAGCTGTGGCACAGGTATTAAAAAATGCGCTGACGATTCTTGGTGTTCAGGCACCGGAGAAGATGTAGGCAGCGCATGCATGATTTTGCTGAAGCA